>DATLGD010000028.1:0-8603 GCA_035540755.1 Mycobacteriales bacterium
GCGCCCAGCAACACCGTCACCCCGGTCGGTCCCGCCACCGCGCCGGCGGCACCGGCGGCGCCGACCGCGACCGCCGGCGACGGCAGCGCCGCGGTGTCCTGGACGGCCCCGGCCGACGGCGGGAGCCCGATCACCGGCTACACCGTCGCCAGCTCGCCGGGCGGCAAGAGCTGCACCACCACCAGCGCCACCAGCTGCACGGTGAGCGGCCTGACCAACGGCACCGCCTACACCTTCACCGTGACCGCGACCAACGGGGTCGGCACCAGCCCGGCGTCGGCGCCCAGTGGCAGCGTGACGCCGGTCGCACCGGTGGTCGACCGGGTCGCGGTCGTGGGCACGGACGACGCGTTGTGGGTGCGGCGCAGCGACAGCACGAGCTGGGGACGTCTTGGGGGCACGCTGATCGACACCCCGGCGGTCGCGGTCAACGGCAGCACCACCTACTACGTGGTGCTCGGCTCGGACCGGAACGTGTGGGTGCGCACCGACAGGCTGAACTGGCAGCCGCTGGGTCCGGCCGGGACGAACTGCGCGAGCCCGTCCGCCGCGGTGAGCAAGGGCACACTCGCGGTCGGCTGCACCGGCGGTGACAACGCGCTGTGGGTGAGCAAGACCGCGCTGCCGGCCACCGGGCTGCCCAAGCTGCCGCGGTGGAGCTCGATGGGCGGGATCCTCAAGACCGGACCGTCGCTGTCGGACGCCAGCACCACCAGCACGCCCGCGTTCGGCTACACCGTGCTGGGCGCGGACAGCCGGCCGTGGTTCCTCGCCGACGGCGGCACGTGGGCGATGCGCAGCAGCGCGCTGTGCGGTGGGGTCGTGGCCTCCAGCCAGCGGGCGGAGGCGCTGGCCTGCAAGGACGACGCGTCGGCGTCGCTCAAGACCTTCCACGCCCCGTCCCAGCCGGGCGCGACGCTGCTCGCCCCGAAGATCGTGAACGGCTCGATCCAGGGCCGCTCGGCGGTCACCGCCGGTCCCGACGGCAGCGCCCGCTACTACGTGCTGGGCACCGACGGCACCATCCGGACCGCCACCCAGCGACCCGACGGGACCCTCACCGGCCTCACCCTGTGGGGCGGCGCCGGCAAGCACGGCATCGGCGCCACCAGCCTCGGCTGACCGGGCGGCCCGCAGGCGCAGCGGCCGACCGGCCGGGCCGCTGCCGCAGTCAGCCGTGCACCGGCCCGGCCCGGGCCCGGGCCGTGGTGACGCCCAGCCGGCCGACCGCACCCGGCGGCCGCACGGCCGCCTCGACGACGGCGTCCCAGCCCTCGAGCCGGCAGGACGTGACGACCGCGTCCGCCCGTGCGGCCACCCGGCGGGCCGCGGCGCACGCGACGTCGGTGCCTTCGACCACCCGGGAGGCTGCCGCCAGGGACGCGAGGTCCGCAGCTGCGGCGGCCCGGTGCCGGGCGACCGCCACCGCACCCAGCGCCGAGGCGACGGTGCCGGCCAGCACCAGCACTGTGCACAGCGCGAGGACGAGCACCGTGGCCGAGCCGCGGTCGTCCGACCTCACCGCGCCGTACCTCCCACAGCGCCCGGCTCGGTGAGCGCCACGGCCCGGCCGCTCACCGTCAGGCCCGGCAGCGGCAGCGCCGGCGGACGCACCGTCGCCGACACGACCACGTGCACCTCCTCGCCGCGCACCTGCACCTGCACCCGCGCGCCGTCCGGACCCAGCCGCCCGGCCAGCGCCGACACCACCTCGGCCGGCTCGCCGCGCGCCGCCGCCCGAGCCGCGCCGGCTGCGGCGTCGGCGCACCGCAGCTGCGCGCCGACCGCGCTCAGCACCCACAGCACGACCGCCAGCACCGCCAGCAGCACCGGCAGCGCCAGCGCCGTCTCGGCGGTGACGTACCCGTGCTCCCGCCCGGAGCCCTCCCGCCGGGCGCGCGGGGCTCCGGACCCGTCAGGAGGGCTCCAGGCAGGCACGGTCAGAACCCGAGCCGGAAGCCCTTGGTGATCACGTCCCGGAGCAGGCCGAGCACTTCGGGACTGGTCACCACCTTGTAGAGCAGGCCGCTGAACCCGCACGCCGCGACCGTCCCGACGGCGTACTCGGCGGTGGTCATGCCGGCGTCGGAGGGGCGGTCGGGGTCGCCGGCCGGCGTGAGCCGGACGGCGGCGCGGACGGGCAGGGAGCGGAGCGTGTCGAGAGCGCGCACGAGAGGACCTCCAGGAGCGTGCCGGCGTTCGCCGGCGGACGGTGCCGGGCGGTCGCCCGGCGAGAAGGAACGCTGCTGCTTGACGAGGTCGATCGGAACCGGCCCAGCGACATCTGTGGATGTCCACAGGCCAGGCCCTGGATGCCGCTCATCGCTGGCCCAGGACCGGCCCGGCCAGCCCGACGACGACCGGCACCACCCCGAGCAGCACGAAGGCCGGCAGGAAGCACAGCCCGAGCGGCGCGACGGCGAGCACCCCCGCACGCCGCGCCGCCTCGGCCCCGGCGGCCCGGCTCTCGCTGCGCGCGTCGTCGCTGAGCCTGGCCAGCACGTCGGCGACCGGAGCCCCGCTGTCGGCGGCGCGCGCCAACGTGCGGCCGGCCGGGCCGAGCGGGTCGGTGTCGGGCGCACCGCCGGCCATCGCCAGCCAGGCCACCGCCGGCGGCGTGCCGACGGCGAGGGCCGCCGCGACCGAGCGAAGCCGCTGCCCGGCCGGCCCCGGCACGGCGTCCCCCACCGCTGCGGCCGCGGCCGGCAGCGCGGCGCCGCCGGCCAGGCATGCGCCGAGCAGGTCCAGCACGAGCGGGAGGTCGGCCCGCAGCTGCTCCCGCTCCTGGCGCACCGAGGCGGGCTCGAGGACGGCGAGAACCCGCGGCCCGCCCAGGGCGATCGCCAGCGCGCCCGGAAGCCCCCACGGGAGCGGGAGCAGGACGACGGCAGCGCCGGCGGCGACCAGGCAGGCGACCCGGGCGGGCAGGTCCTCACGTCGCGTCGCCTCCGCCTCCGGAGCTGCGGCGCGGCCGGGCAGCACGTCGTCCGGCCGGCGCGGGCGGGGTCGGCGCAGGGCACAGGCCACCGCGGTCCCGAGCAGCGCTCCGGCCAGCAACGCGCTGCCGCTCACGCACTCCGCCCCGGATGCGGGCGGGCGGGCGGAGTCGGGCTCACGTCGCTGCGGCCCGCGTCACCAGCCGTCGCGTCCAGAGCACCCCGGCGACGTCGAGGGCGACGCCCGCCACCAGGCAGGTGAGTCCCAGTGCGGTGGTGAGCAGCAGCTGCACCGGCCGGGCCCCGAGGCCGGCCGCGAGCAGCACCCCGAGCACCGGCAGCCCGGCGAGCATCCGGGCGGTGGCCCGGGGTCCGGAGAGCTCGGCCTGCACCGCCCGCCGCCGATCCTGCGCGTCGCGCTCGGCACGCTCCAGCCGCTCGACGGCGGCGGCCAGCCCGCTGCCCGTGCCCGAGCACAGGGCCCAGCAGGCCCCGAGCCCCCGCAGCAGAGCCGGCGACGACGTCGACGGCGCACCTCGGGCGAGGACGCCGGCGACGTCACCGCCCAGGGCGGCCGCGGACGCCGCCGCGGCCAGCACGTCGGCTGTCGGCCCGACGGCGAGCGGGGCCGCAGCGGCGAGGGCGGCAGCCGGCGGGCGCCCGGCGCGCAGCTCGCCTCCCAGCGCAGCGCACGTCTCGACGGCCCGCGCCCGTTCCCGGTCGCGCGCTGCACCGCGCCCGAGCGCGGCGGTCAGGCGCCGGGCCGGTCGCCGCCACCGGGCCTCGACCGGCGCCCGGGCGGGCTGCAGCCGCCCGAGCCGGAGGCCACCGGACGTCCTCGGCCAGGTCAGCAGGAGCGCGGCGAGACCGAGCAGGGTCGCCGCCAGGACAGCTCGACCGATCATGACGTCAGGGCGTCGAGCGCAGCTGCGGCAGGCCCGCGGTCCCCGGCGGCTGACCGGCCGTCCCACGACCAGGCCGGAGAGGCCTCGACCAGCCCGGCCGTCCCGCGCTGCAGTGCGCAGACCTGCGCCAGCCGACGACGTCCGGTGCCGTGCTCGCGCGCCAGGTGGACGGCCACCCGCAGGCCGGCGGCCAGCTGGCTGTGCAGGGCGTGCCGCTCGAGCCCGGCCGCGGTCGCCAGCGCCTCCAGCCTGGCCGGCACGTCGGCGGCGGAGTTGGCGTGCAGGGTGCCGCACCCGCCGTCGTGGCCGGTGTTGAGCGCGGCGAGCAGCTCGGTCACCTCGGCGCCGCGCACCTCCCCGACGACGAGCCGGTCCGGGCGCATCCGCAGCGCCTGCCGGACGAGGTCGCGCAGGGTCACCGCGCCCGCTCCCTCGACGTTGGGCGGCCGGGCCTCCAGGCGCACGACGTGCGGGTGGTGCGGAGCGAGCTCGCCCGAGTCCTCGACGAGCAGCAGCCGCTCGTCCGGCCCGACCCGCGACAGCAGCGCGGCGAGCAGGGTCGTCTTGCCGGTGCCGGTGCCGCCGGTGACGAGGAACGACGTGCGAGCGGCGACGAGGCGGTCCAGCAGTCGGGCGCCGTCCGGCGGCAGGGCTCCGGCGGCGACCAGCTCCTCCAGGGTGAAGGCACGCCGGCGCGGCACCCGCAGCGACAGGCAGGTGCCGCCGGTGGCCACCGGCGGCAGGACGGCGTGCAGCCGGACGCCGTCGGGCAGCCGGGCGTCGACCCAGGGCTGGGCGTCGTCGAGCCGACGGCCGCTGGGCGCGGCCAGGCGCTGCGCGAGCCGCCGGACGGCCGCCTCGTCGGGGAAGCGCACCGCCGACCGCTCGAGGCCGCGACCGCGGTCGACCCAGACCTCGGCGGGCCCGTTGACGAGGACGTCGGTGACCTCGGGGTCGGCGAGCAGCGGCTCGAGCGGCCCGGCGCCGACGATCTCGCTCTGCAGCACGCGCAGGACGCCGAGCAGCTCGACGTCGCCGCGCAGCGCGCCGCCCTCCTCGCGCACGGCCTCGGCCACGCGCGCCGCGGTGAGCGGCCCGTCGACGCCGGCGAGCCGCCGTCGGACGCCGTCGAGCAGCACCGGGTCGACCTCGGCCGGCGCCCAGGCGGTCTTCACGCCGCCTCCCGGAGCGCCGGCAGGACGTCGTCGAGCAGGTCCACCGACAGCTGCCAGAGCGGCCCGCGGCCGCGGCGGGCCGGCGGCTCGCCGCGCTCCATCGCCCGCTCGAGCGCCGGCTCCGGACGCAGCTCGCCGGCGAGCGGCAGCCCGAGCGCCCCGGCCACCTGGTCGGCGGCCAGTCCGGCCGGGGACGGGCCCCTGACGACCACCCTCAGGTCGTCGCACATCCCGGCGACCGAGCCGGCCACCCGGCTGGCCGCGGCGGCCGCGCGCACCTCGGCCGGCACGACCAGCAGCGCCGTGGTGGCCTCGCCGAGCACGGCCCGCGCGGCGTCGTCGACGGTGCGGGCGAGGTCGACGACGACCAGGTCCATGGCCCGGCGCCCCGCGGCGAGGACGGCCTGCACCGCCTCCACCGGCACCGACCGTGCGTCGCCGCGGTCCCAGGACAGGACCGGGAGCTCCTCCATCCGCGGCAGGGCGTCGACGAGCGCCGGGCCGGGCACCCGGCCGCGGGTGCCGGCGAGGTCGGGCCACCTCAGCCCGGGGTCCTCCTCGCCGCCGAAGACGAGGTCGATGCCGCCGCCGAGCGGGTCGGCGTCGACGAGCAGCGCGCGACGACCGGTGCGCGTCGCGGTGACCGCCAGCGCGCAGGCCAGCGTCGTCGCGCCGGCTCCGCCCCGGCCGCCCAGCACCGCGACGACCGCCCCGATCCGGGTGGGCGGGTCGGCGGCCTCGGCCAGCCGGCTGACCAGCCACGTAGCGGCGTCGGGGAGGAAGACGACGTGCTCGGCGCCCACCTCGACGGCGCGCACCCAGACGCCGGCGTCGTCGAGGTCGTCGCCGAGCAGCACCACGCCCTCGCGGCGGGGCAGCCGGCGGACCGGCCCGGCGGAGGCGGCGTCGTCCGCGACCACGACGAACGGCGCCGACGCCCAGAAGCGCGCGGCCGAGCCCAGGTCGGGCACGACGTCGGGCTCGACCCCGGCCGTGGCGGTCAGCCGCAGCAGCTCCTCGAGCGCCGCGTCGTCGGCGGTGACCAGCAGCGGGCGGCGACCGCCAGGCGGCGGGACGGACGGGGGGACGGGGCGGACCACGGCGACCTCCTCGCGGAGGGCGGCGCCGGGTGCGCCGCCCAGCAGGAGGCTGCGGCCGGAGCAGGCGCGGCAGGTCCGGCTCGGGCGCAGCTGTGGACGGCGTGGACAACGCCGGCGGGCCCCGCCGGCCGTGCTACGGGCCGAGCGCGGCGAAAGGGCCCGGACACGCGGACGACCCCCGCCGGGGGGGATGGCGGGGGTCGTCCAGCTGGGCCCGGCCTCGGGGGGGTGAAGCCGGACTCGCGTGCGGCGCCCACCGGAGCGTGGCGCCTCGAAGGAGGGTCTGTCCCGGCCTGCCAGGTCACAAACCTGCGGCCGCAAGATCTCTGCGACCTATTCTGCGAGCGTGACCGGCACCCGGGCCGCGGCCTTCTTCGACCTCGACAAGACCGTGATCGCCAAGAGCAGCACGCTGGCCTTCAGCCGGTCGTTCTACCGGGGCGGGCTGGTCAACCGCCGCGCCGTGCTGAAGAGCTCCTACGCCCAGTTCGTCTACCTGCTGCAGGGCGCCGACGCCGAGCAGATGGACCGGATGCGCGAGTACCTCAAGTCGCTGTGCGCCGGCTGGCCGGTGCAGCAGGTGCGCGACATCGTCGCCGAGACCCTGCACGAGCTCATCGACCCGCTGGTCTACGGCGAGGCGGTCGCGCTCTTCGACGAGCACCACGCCGCCGGGCGCGACGTCGTGCTGGTCAGCAGCAGCGGTGAGGAGGTGGTGGGTCCGATCGGCGACATGCTCGGCGTCGACCGAGTGGTGGCGACCCGGATGGTCGTGGAGGACGGCCGGTACACCGGCGACATCGCGTTCTACGCCTACGGCGAGGGCAAGGCCGTCGCGATGCGCGAGCTCGCCGAGCAGCAGGGCTACGACCTGTCGGCGAGCTACGCCTACAGCGACTCCTTCACCGACCTGCCGATGCTCGAGGCGGTCGGCCGCCCGCACGCCGTCAACCCCGACAAGGCGCTGCGCCGGGCGGCCGCCGAGCGCTCGTGGCCGGTGCTCGACTTCCGGCGCCCGGTGCACGTCAGCCGGCGCCGCGCGCTCCCGACGCCGCCCGGGCCGCCGGCGGTGTACGTCGGCGGGCTCGCGGTCGGCGCCGGGCTGGCCTGGTGGGCGATGCGGCGCAGCCCGACGACGTGACCCCGGTGCCCGCGGCTACTCGCCGGTAGGGCTTGATCGGCCGGCGCGGCCGGCGTACAAACAGGGCACGGACCTCCGCCAGCGGGCGGACGATCGCTCCCCCCGACAGGGGTCCGTGCACACGAGCAGGGCACCCACGTGCGACCAGCCGCGCGAGGCACGTCGAGCGCCACCGGGAGACCGGCGACGGGACGGCGACAGCGACAGCACGCCTGGTAACCCTGCTCCTGCGCACGGCTCGGCGGCCCGCCCCGGCGGGCCGTCGTTCCCGTGCGTCCGGGCTCGGGTCCGGGGCGGGAGGCGCGCTCAGGGCAGGGGCACCGCCGACACGCCGCCGATGCCGACGCCGCCGAACAGCGAGAAGCCCGCGTGGACGCCGTCCGCCCGCTGCCGCACCACCCACACGCGTCCGTCCGCTCCCAGGGCGTAGTAGCGGGCACTGCCGTCGGCAGCAGCGCTGACGGCGGGCCTGCCGGAGATGCGCCCCGGCACCACCAGGGCCTGGCGGTCCGAGGGGACGTGGAAGGTCGTGAGCGACTCGGACCCGGCGTCCCGGCAGGCCAGCGCCAGCAGGCCGGAGGACGCGCCCACCGGACCGGCGCACCCGGCGCTGCTGCGCTGCCGCCACCCGGTCCCGTCCTCGCGCACCCAGGGCCGGCCATCGGCGCCGAGCACGGCGTAGGCGAACCGCGGCCCGCGGTCGGCCGCGGCGTCCGCCACCGAGGGGCCGGCTCGCAGGATCCCGCCGAGACCGCTCCACCCGCGGATCACCGGCAGCGCGTCCCGGGTGGAGGGCAGAGGACTGGTGCCGACCCACAACCCGCCGTCCCGACCGGTGCAGGCGACGGCGAGCGTGCCGGCCGACACCGCGGCAGCCGGCGCTGCACAGTCCGTGCCGGCTGGGCCGAGGGGCGCCCAGGCACGGTCCAGGCTGCGGACCCACACGTTCCGGTCCGACCCCAGGCCGACGAACCACGTGGTCCCGCCGCCGACGACGACGGCGGGCGGGGCCGCCAGCGTCCCACCCAGCGGCCGCCATGTCGCGTCGCCGCTGGCCACCCACAGCTGCCGGTCGGTGCCGGTCACGGCCACGACGTCACGCACCCCGCCCGGTGGCGCGAGCGGCCGGGCGACGGGGACCTCGACCGTCTGGACGTCGTCGGCCGACGTCGCCTGTCCAGGCGCACCGGCCCGGACCGCCCGGTCGTGCGAACCGGGTCCCCGGGACGGCGGGAGGTCCTCCTCCAACCGCAGCGTGGGCAGGCGCTGCCCGGGCCGCACCGGCCCGGCATAGGTGCATCGGCGGTCCCCGCACGACCACCCCGTCCCCGCCCCCCTGCTCGGCC
>DATLGD010000029.1:0-13073 GCA_035540755.1 Mycobacteriales bacterium
GACGAGCACCCCGCCGACGTCGAGCTGGCGGGTCTTGCGGCGCTCCGCGAGCCGGGCGGGCGGCAGGGCCGGCATGCCGAGCGCGACGGGGACGGTCACGGGGCCCAGCGTAGGCGCGGTCGCGCCGGGGCGCCCGCCGCGCGGTCCCGGCTGATCATGGTGTAGCCCAGGTGCGGAGACGCGGCACCCACCGCACCGTGATCACGCGCCTGCGCGACCGCCCCGGCTACTGGTTCAGCCGGATCGGGTTGACGATGTCGGCGCCCATGATCCAGACGGTGAGGCCGACGAAGGCGAGGACCACCGCGTAGGTCAGCGGCAGCAGCTTGGTGAAGTCGACCCGCTGCAGCTCTCCCCGGTAGCCGAACAGCCGGCGGACCTTGTCCCGAGCGGTCTCGAAGCCGAGGACCGCCAGGTGCCCGCCGTCGAGCGGCAGCAGCGGCAGCAGGTTGAACAGGCCGACGAACAGGTTCAGCCCGGCGATGAGCAGCAGGAAGCTGGCCGCGCGCTGCGCGAACGGGATCTGCTCGATGTTGAGCACCTCGCCGCTCACCCGCGCCGCCCCGACCAGGCCGACCAGGCCCTCGCGGTCACGCTCGGGCGAGTACAGCGACGTGACCGTGCCGAGCTTCTCGGTGACGGCCCGGTAGGTGCCCTCGATCATCAGGCCGAGGGTGTCGCCGGTCTCGCTGATCGCCTCACCGGGGCCGGACGGTCGGGAGAACACGACCGTCTGGCCGACGCCGATGGCGCCGACCGTCTCGGTCGTCCCCGGCTGCTGGACGCCCTCGCCGTCGATGGCCGGCCGGGTGACCGCTGCGGGCACGAGCGCGACGTCCAGCACCTGCCCGTTCCGCTCGACCTGCAGCTGCACCTGCTCGCCCGGCTTCGCGCGGACGGCGGCCACCACCTCCTGCCAGGTGGCGGTGGGCTCGCCGTCGACGGCGAGCACCCGGTCCTCGCGCTGCAGGACGCCGGCGGCCGGCGCAGGGACCGTGTCCTCGCTGGCCACGACCTGTCCGCCGACGATCTCGACCGATGCCGGCAGGCTCTCCGACGGCGCGGTGACCACGGGCGCCTCCTGGTCGACCGTGCCGAACCCGACGACGGTCGCCACGACCAGGCCGATGGCGATCAGGAAGTGCACGAACGAGCCGGCGGCCAACACGACCGCCTTCTTGCCGGCGCTCTGCTTGTAGAAGGCGCGCGGCTCGTCCTCGGGGTCGACGTCCTCGAGCGGCGTCATGCCGACGATCTTGACGAACCCGCCGGCCGGGACGGCCTTGATGCCGTACTCGGTCTCGCCGCGCCGGCGCGACCACAGCGTCGGGCCGAAGCCGACGAAGAACTGCGTGGCCTTCATGCCGAAGCGCCGCGCCGTGACGAAGTGGCCTGCCTCGTGCAGCACGACCGACAACAGCAGCGCGACGACGAACGCCACGATCCCCAGCGCAACCACGGCTCAGACCTGCACCTTCTGCACGAGCTGGCCGGCACGCCGTCGCGCCGACACCTCTGTCTCCAACACCTCGGACAGTGTCGGACGTTCCCGAAGCGCAGTCTCGCCGACGACCCGGGCCACTGTCTCGACGATCGCGGGGAACGGCAGCCGTCCGGACAGGAACGCCTCGACGCACACCTCGTTGGCCGCGTTGAACGCTGCCGGGGCGGTGCCGCCCGTGCGGCCGACCTCGCGGGCGAGCGCCACGGCAGGGAAGGCGGCGTCGTCGAGCGGGGCGAAGTCCCAGGTCTGCGCGGTGCTCCAGTCGAGGCCGGGCGCGGCGTCCGGGAGCCGGTCGGGCCAGGTGAGGCCGAGGGCGATGGGCAGCCGCATGTCCGGCGGGCTCGCCTGGGCGATCGTCGAGCCGTCGGTGAACTCCACCATCGAGTGCACCACCGACTGCGGGTGCACGACGACGTCGATCGCCGCGTACGGGATGTCGAACAGCAGGTGCGCCTCGATGAGCTCGAGGCCCTTGTTCACGAGCGTGGCGCTGTTGACGGTGACGACCGGTCCCATGTCCCAGGTCGGGTGGGCCAGCGCCTGCTCGGGGGTGACGTCGGCGAGCTCGTCGCGGCTGCGCCCGCGGAACGGCCCACCCGAGGCGGTGAGCACCAGGCGGCGCACCTCGTCGGCGCGCCCGCCGCGCAGGCACTGGGCGAGCGCGCTGTGCTCTGAGTCGACCGGGACCAGCTGGGCCCGGTACGGCGTCACCAGCGGTCCGCCGGCCACGAGCGACTCCTTGTTGGCCAGCGCGACGGTGCGACCGGCCCCGAGCGCGGCCAGCGTCGGCGCGAGGCCCACCGAGCCGGTCATGCCGTTGAGGACGACGCCGTCGGGTCCCATCGGCCAGCCCGCCAGCTCGGTCAGCGCGTCCGGTCCGGCGAGGATCTTCGGGACGGCGTACTGACCTGCGCTGAAGCCGCGGGCCTTCGCCTCGGCGTAGAAGGCCAGCTGCAGGTCCTGCGCGGCGGTGGCGTGCGCCACGGCCACCACCTCCACGCCGAGCTCGAGCGCCTGACGGGCCAGCAGCCCGACCCGCCCGCCGCCGGCGCCGAGGCCGACCACCCGCAGCCGCTCGGGGTTGCGGGCGACGACGTCGAGGGCCTGGGTGCCGATGGAGCCCGTGGATCCGAGCAGCACGACGTCGCGGGGACTGGGCACGGCTCCAGTGTTCCAGCCGCGCGCGCCGGGTGCCGGGCGTGAGCAGGCCGGGTCACGGTCAGTGACATGGTCGGCCGCCTGCGGCGCGGATCCCGGACAAGCCGGGCGCCTCGCCCTTCAGGTCGTCACTCAGCGTGCCGACAGACCTGTCGTGCGCAGCTACCTGGACGGCCGGCAGGGCTGGACCACGGTCCTCACCCTGCTGACGGCGCTGGTCTGCCTGGTCACGGCCCAGCTTTCCCTCGGTGGGGTGGCGGCCGCCAGCGGGACAGACACCGGGGCCGGGGCCGCCCCGTACAGCACGTCCGTCGAGCTCCACGACCGTCCGGTCGCCGCCGCCGTCGAGGCCCGGGCGACCGCCGCTCAGCGCGACCACCAGCCGCCTGCGGCCGTCGCCGTCCCGGCTGCGGCGCCCGCGGAGGACCTGTGCGGGGGCGAGGGCTGGCAGCAGCGGCGCGGCGCGGCGGCGCTCGCGGCCCTGGGGCCTGCGGCCACCGCCAGCGGCTTCCGGGTCGAGTTCGGCCCGGCCCGCAGCGGCTACATGGGTCTGACCCACCTCCAGCGCGGCGTCGTCGAGGTGTTCGTCCGCGACTGCGCGGCGCAGTCCGACGACCTGCTGCGCCACGTGATCGCCCACGAGCTCGGCCACGCCTACGACACCGCCCGGATGGACGACGCCCGTCGGGCCGCCTGGCAGTCCGCGCGGGGCATCCCGGCGTCGGTGCCCTGGTACGGCTGCTCGGGCTGCGCGGACTTCGCGACCCCGGCCGGTGACTTCGCCGAGGTGTACGCGCAGTGGCTGCGCGGCGCGAGCGACAACCGCAGCGAGCTCGCCGGCGCCCCGGCTCCGGCGCAGCTGCAGCAGCTCGCCGCCCAGTTCTTTCCCGGCTGACCGCCCACCCCCCGCCTACGCTGCCGGGCGTGCCCGACCCCGACCCGTCCGAGCTCGACGTGGACGCCCGGTTCCTGCTGGCCAACGAGCGGACGCTGCTCGCCTGGGTGCGCACCGCCCTGACTCTCATCGCCGGCGGGGTCGGCATCGAGCAGTTCGGGCGGCAGGTGGAGGGGCGGACGGTCTTCGCCGTCGTGCTGCTGACGCTCGGCGTGGCCTCGGCGGTCACCGGCGCGGTGCGGTACCGGCAGGCGGACCTGTCGCTGCGTCGCGGGCGGGTGCCGGCCACCGGCCCGGCGGCCTACGCCCTCGCCGGGGCCATCGCCGTGCTCGGCGTCGGGCTGGCGGCGGCTCTCCTGCTCTAGGGACGATCGTCGGCCAGTGCGGCCGCGACCTGCTCGAGCAGCGCGTCGACGGCACCGACCTCGTACCCGGCGTCCTTGCCGAACCGCATCCGGAAGGTGACGACCTCGACGTCACGTGCACGCAGCGGGTCGCCGGTGCGCGGGCGGGTCAGCAGCGGCGCCAGCTCCGGCACCCGGTCGATCCGGTCGCCGAGGCTGTGCGCGCACCGGACGAGGTAGGCGTCCACCTCCGCCGCGTCGTAGCCGCGCCACGACGTGGGCAGCGACCAGGCGGGCTGCCCCGAGGCGACTGCCGGCAGCTGCCCGCCGGCGGCGGGCGCGCGCTCCCACGTGGGCCGGCTCTCCTTGCCCGGCAGCGCTGCGCAGACGCGGTCGAGCAGGGCATCGGTCTGCGCGATGTCGTAGCCACGCAGGACGACGTCGAAGCGTGCGGCCCGCACGTCACCGGCGTCGATCGGCGCGTGCCGCTCGGCCGAGCCGGGCAGGCCCTGCAGCTCGGGGAACGTGAGGGCGCGCGGTCCGAGGCTGGCTGCGCAGCGCCGCAGCAGGTCGTCGACGGCTCGGCGGTCGTAGCCCCGCAGCGCCGTGCGGAGCGCGTCGCTCAGGGCGCGTCCGACCGGCCGGACGGCGGCACCGGCGCCACACCGGCCACCAGCGGCACGCCGGTGCCCGCCGCCTGCTCGTCAGCCGCGCTCGCCGACAGCTGCCCGCAGGCACCGGCGATCTCCCGCCCCCGCGTGTCGCGGACGGTGGTGTTGACGCCCGCGGCGCGCAGCCGGCGCACGAACTCCTGCTCGACCGGCTTCGGGCTGGCGTCCCACTCGCTGCCCGGCGTCGGGTTGAGCGGGATGAGGTTGACGTGCACGAGCTTGCCGGCCAGCCGCTTGGCGAGCAGGTCGGCCCGCCACGGCTGGTCGTTGACGTTCCGGATCAGCGCGTACTCGATCGACAGCCGGCGGCCGGTGGTGCGCACGTAGCCGAAGGCCGCCTCGAGCACGTCCTTGACCGGCCAGCGGGTGTTGACCGGCACGAGGGTGTCGCGCAGCTCGTCGTCCGGTGCGTGCAGCGACAGCGCGAGGGTGACCTGCAGGTCCTCCTTCGCCAGCCGCTCGATCGCCGGTGCCAGCCCGACGGTCGAGACGACGACGTTGCGCTGGCCGATGCCCAGGCCGTGCGGAGACGGGTCGACGATGCGCCGGACGGCCCCGATGACGCGGTTGTAGTTGGCGAGCGGCTCGCCCATGCCCATGAAGACCACGTTGGACAGCCGCCCGCCGCGCTCGGCCTCGGTGCGGGCAGCGTCGACGACCTGCTCGACGACCTCGGCCGCGGACAGGTTGCGGGTCAGGCCGGCCTGGCCGGTGGCGCAGAACGGGCAGGCCATGCCGCAGCCGGCCTGGCTGCTGACGCAGACGGTGCTGCGGTCGGTGTAGCGCATGAGCACCGACTCGACCAGGGTCCCGTCGTGGCCGCGCCACAGCGTCTTGCGGGTGGCGCCGTCGTCGCAGTCGATGTCACGCACGCGGGTCAGCAGCGGCGGCAGCAGCTCGGCCGCGAGCCGGTCGCGCACGGCCGCGGGCAGGTCGGTCATCTCCTCGGGGCCTCGGCCGGCGAACCAGTGCCGCGACAGCTGCTCGGCCCGGAAGGGCTTCTCACCCAGGGCGGCGACCGCCTCCCGGCGCCCGGCCGGGTCGAGGTCGGCGAGATGGCGGGGCGGTAGGGCTCGGCGCGGGGCGTCGAAGACGAGGGGCAGCGTGGTCACAGTGCCACCCAGGGTACGGCTGCGCCGACCCGGAGGCCGGCGCCTCAGGCCGGGATGAACGCCGTCAGCAGCAGGAAGGCGACCGGCGCGGTCGGCAGCAGCGAGTCGAGCCGGTCCATGATCCCGCCGTGGCCGGGCAGCAGCGTGCCCATGTCCTTGATGCCGATGTCGCGCTTGACCATCGACTCACCGAGATCCCCCAGTGTCGCCATGGCCACCACGGCCAGGCCGTAGACCACGCCGAGCAGCGGGGAGACGTCGAACAGGAACACGAAGAACAGGGCGCCGGCGACCGCGCACGCCGTCATCGAGCCGGCGAAGCCCTCCCAGGACTTCTTCGGCGAGATGCTGGGCGCCATCGGGTGCTTGCCGAACAGCACACCGGCCGCGTAGCCGCCGACGTCGCTGCAGACCACGACGGCGATGAACGCCGTCACGCGGCGCGGGCCGTCGTCGGGCACGGCCAGCAGCGCCGCGAAGCCGGCCAGGAACGGCACGTAGGCGGCCGTGAAGGTGGCTGCGGCGACGTCGCGGAGGAACCCCTCGGCCGGGTCGGCCAGCCGCCAGACCAGGCAGGCGAGCACGGTGAGCACCAGCGCGATGAACAGCGCGGCGGGGCCGGAGCGGTAGGCGAGCACGACCATCGCGGTGCCGCCGGCGAGCAGCGGCAGCAGCGGCGGCTGGGCGCCCAGGGTGCGCAGTGCCGAGACGATCTCGTTGATGCCGATGGCGACCGCCGCGACGAGCACGACGACGAAGACCCAGCGGTAGGGCGAGAACAGCGGCACCGTGATGAGCGCGCCGAGCGCCAGGCCGACGCCGATGGCGACCGGCAGGTTCCGGCCGGCCCGGCCGTGCCCCTGCTTGCCAGGCGCCCCCTCCGCGGGAGCAGGCGCCTGCTCGAGAACTCCCTCGTCGCCGGCTGCCATCAGACCTCGAGCAGCTCGGCTTCCTTGTGCTTGAGCAGCTCGTCGACCTGGTGCACGTACCCGGCCGTGGTCTTCTCGAGCTCCTTCTCGGCCCGGGCCACCTCGTCCTCGCCGGTCTCGCCGTCCTTGGCGAGGCGCCCCAGCTCGTCCATCGCCTTGCGGCGGATGTTGCGGATGGACACGCGCGCGTCCTCGGCCTTGTGGCGGGCGACCTTCACGAACTCCTTGCGCCGCTCCTCGGTGAGCTGCGGGAAGACGATGCGGATCTTGTCGCCGTCGTTGCTCGGGTTGACGCCGAGGTCGGAGTCGCGGATCGCGCGCTCGATCGCCCCGAGCGAGCTCTTGTCGTACGGGGTGACGAGCACCATGCGCGGCTCGGGGACCTGGAAGCTGGCGAGCTGGTTCACCGGTGTCACCGCGCCGTAGTACTCGACGACGATCTTGTTGAACATGCCGGGGGTGGCGCGGCCGGTGCGGATGCCGCCGAAGTCCTCCTTGGCGACCGACACCGCCTTCTCCATCTTCTCCTCGGCGTCGAGGAGCGTCTCGTCGATCACGGGTTCCTCCTCTGTTCCGCAGCGGGAGAGCGCTCGGTGGACACGTCGCCGACGAAGGTGCCGATCTTCTCACCGCGGACGGCGCGGGCGATGCCACCCTCGGCGAAGACGTCGAAGACGACGATCGGCAGGTCGTTGTCCATGCACAGGCTGATCGCGGTGGCGTCGGCCACCTTCAGCCGCCGCTCGAGCACCTCGGCGTAGGACAGCCGGTCGAACTTGACGGCGTCGGGGTTGGTGCGCGGGTCGGCGTCGTACACGCCGTCGACCTGCTTGGCCATGAGCACGCACTGCGCGCCGATCTCGAGCGCGCGCTGCGCGGCGCTGGTGTCGGTGGAGAAGAACGGCTGCCCGAGCCCGGCGCCGAAGATGACCACGCGCCCCTTCTCGAGGTGGCGCATCGCCCGCCGCGGGATGTACGGCTCGGCGACCTGCCCCATCGTGATGGCGGTCTGGACGCGGGTGTCGATGCCCTGCTTCTCCAGGAAGTCCTGCAGCGCCAGGCAGTTCATCACCGTGCCGAGCATGCCCATGTAGTCGGCGCGGGGCCGGTCCATGCCCTGCTCGGTGAGCTGCGCACCGCGGAAGTAGTTGCCGCCGCCGATCACGACGGCGACCTGCGTGCCCGCCCGTACGACGTCGGCGATGGCCGTGGCGATCGCCCGCACGGTCGGCGGGTCGACGCCGAGGCCGGCGCCGCCGGCGAACGCCTCGCCGGAGAGCTTGAGCAGGACGCGGGTGTACCCGCCGTCGGGCTCCGGCGACGACGAGGAGGCCGCCTCGTGGTCTGCAGCCATGGCGGCCTCCTGTCGGCGGTCGGTCGTGCGGGCGGTGCGGACGCTAGCGCGCTCGGTCGAGGCCGGTGCTCAGGCCTGGCCGACCTTGAACCGGGCGAAGCCGGTCACGCGGGCGCCGGCCTCCTCGAGCACCTTGGCGACGGTCTTCTTGGCGTCCTTGGCGAAGGCCTGCTCGGTGAGGACGTTCTCCTTGAAGAAGCCGTTCACCCGGCCCTCGACGATCCTCGGCAGGGCCTGCTCGGGCTTGCCCTCCTCCTTGGCGGTCGCCTCGGCGATCTCGCGCTCCTTGGCGACGACGTCCTCGCTCACCTCGTCGCGGGTGGTGAAGCGCGGCGCGAACGCGGCGATGTGCTGCGCGACGTCCTTGCCGACGGTGGCGAGGTCGCCGTCGCCGGTGAGCGCGACGAGGACGCCGACCTGCGGCGGGAGGTCGGGGTTGGTCTTGTGCAGGTAGAGGCCGACGTGGTCGCCGGACAGCGATGCCACGCGACGGACCTCGATCTTCTCGCCGAGGGTCGCGCCCGCCTCGTCGAGCACGTCCTTGACCGGCTTGCCGTCGACGGTGACCTGCTGCAGGGCGGCGACGTCGTTGACGCCGGCGGCGGCCGAGACGACCTGCTCGGCCAGCGCCTGGAACCGCTCGCCCTTGGCGACGAAGTCGGTCTCGCAGTTGAGCTCGAGCAGGGTGCCGGCGCCGCCCTCGATCCTGGCGGCGACCAGGCCGTTGCTGGCCGAGCGGCCCTCGCGCTTGGCGACGCCCTTCAGGCCCTTGATGCGCAGCTGCTCGACGGCCTTGTCGTAGTCGCCGCCCGACTCGACGAGCGCGTTCTTGCAGTCGGTCATGCCGGCGCCGGTGGCCTCGCGGAGCTTCTTGATGTCCGCAGCGCTGATGGAAGCCATGTCTTCTCTCGTCGTGGTGTGTGGGTGGGAGGTCGGGGCGGCAGCGGTGGCTGCCGGCACGGCTCGGCGCCGGCCTCGGGGGCCGGACGCCGAGCCGTCCTGGTGCGGTGCCTGCTACTGGGCGGGGGCGGCCGTGCCGCCGGTGCCGCTCTCGGGCCCGACGTCGCTCGCGGCGTTGGCGTTGCTCCAGCCGGCGCCCTCGACCGGGGCGCTGTCGACGCCCGCGGCGGACGCGGCGTTCCCGGAGGCGAGGGCCGCACCGGCGTCGGCAGCGGAAGCGGCTTCCGCGGCAGGGGCAGCGGGAGCCTCGGCAGCGGCGCCGCCCTGAAGCAGCTCCTGCTCCCACTCGGGCAGCGGCTCGTCGGTGGCCAGCTGGCCCTCGGGCTTGGCGTCGCCGTCGCTGCTGGCACCGGCGCGGGCCATCAGGCCCTCGGCGACGGCGTCGGCGACGACCCGGGTGAGCACCTGGATCGAGCGGATGGCGTCGTCGTTGCCCGGGATCTTGTAGTCGACGAGGTCCGGGTCGCAGTTGGTGTCGAGGATCGCGACGACCGGGATGTTGAGCTTGCGCGCCTCGTCGACGGCCAGGTGCTCCTTGTTGGTGTCGACGATCCACACCGCGCTCGGGGTGCGGGTCATCTCGCGGATGCCGCCGAGGGTGCGCTCGAGCTTCTTGCGCTCGCGGTCGAGGACCAGCGCCTCCTTCTTCGTCAGCACGGTCTGGCCGCCGGTCTGCTCGATGAGCTCGAGCTCCTTGAGCCGCTGCAACCGCTTGTAGACGGTCTGGAAGTTGGTGAGCATGCCGCCGAGCCAGCGCTCGGTGACGTACGGCATGCCGACGCGCGTGGCCTGCTCGACGATCGACTCCTGCGCCTGGCGCTTCGTGCCGACGAACAGGATCGTGCCGCCGTGCGCGACCGTCTCCTTGACGAAGTCGTACGCCCGGTCGATGTAGCCCAGCGTCTGGGTCAGGTCGATGATGTAGATGCCGTTGCGCTCGGTGAAGATGAAGCGCTTCATCTTCGGGTTCCAGCGCTTGGTCTGGTGCCCGAAGTGCGCGCCGCTCTCGAGGAGCTGGCGCATGGTGACGACCGCCATGGGTGCCTTCTTCTGTGCTCGCCACGACGGAGGGCCCCGTTGCTCAGACGGGACCGCGGCGTGGGTGTCCGGTTGTCGCGGGCCGTCGGGTGACGGACCGCCCTGGTGCCTTCCGCCGCTCCCCGCCCGCTCGCCGTGGTGCTGACGGGCGGGACCGATGGGGCGCGCCGGCCGCCGGCGAGGGCGGTGCGGGCACGCGAAGTCGACCCGGCGAGCCGGGCCGCTGGAGGCAGTCTAGGTGATCGGCCGCGCCGTCCACAGATCGCTCGCCCACGCCCCTCTCGCGGCGCCGTCCGGCGCATCGTCGGAGCCGGTCGAGGAGGTGGGCGGTGCAGGCAGCGCGACGGGGGCGGCAGCACGACGGCGGGACGGTGGGGGACCTGCGGGCGGAGGCACGCGCGAGGCTGCGGCGGCGCGTCCGGGTGGCGCTC
This sequence comes from Mycobacteriales bacterium, assembly GCA_035540755.1. GTDB lineage: Bacteria > Actinomycetota > Actinomycetes > Mycobacteriales > SCTD01 > DATLGD01. Next base: position 10,397 of record DATLGD010000029.1, read on the forward strand.
GTCGCCTTCCTGGCCACCCTGCTGTGGCCCTCCGCGGCCGACGCAGCGGACCGAGGGTGGACGTGGCCGCTGGGCGCGGGCGAGCCGGTCGCGGTGGGCCGCCCGTTCGACCCGCCGAGCACCCGGTACGGCGCCGGGCACCGCGGCGTCGACCTGCTGGCCGGACCGGGCGCGCCGGTGCGTGCCGCCGGCGACGGCCGGGTGTCCTACGCCGGGCTGCTGGCCGGGCGGGGCGTCGTGGTCGTGGTGCACGGCGACCTGCGCACCACCTACGAGCCGGTGACCGCTGACGTCGCCGTCGGCCAGCTGGTGGCGGCCGGCGAGCCGATCGGACGGCTCGACGCGGGGCATGCGGGGTGCCCGGTCGAGGCGTGCCTGCACTGGGGGCTCAAGCGGGGCGAGGAGTACCTCGACCCGCTGGCGCTGCTGGCGGCCGGGCCCGTCCGGCTGCTGCCGCTGGGCGGAGGGCCAGCGGCGTCCCGACCCGCGGCGGGCCCTGCGGCCCCGCCGTCGCCGTCCGCCTCGCCGCCGCCCCTCGTCGTGGCCGCTGAGCCGGAGCCGGGCGGCGGCTGGGGGCCGCTGGCGGCTGCGGTCTCACCCACCTCGCTCGCGCTGCTCGCGCTGCTCGCGGTCGTTGCGCTGGCGGTGCGGCGCCGGCCCGACCCCGTACCGCCCGCGGACGTGGGCGCAGCCGGCGCGCGCACGTCCGCGTCGATCACCGACCTCAGCGCCGAGCGGGCCCGGCGGCGGGCCGGCTGATGGTGCTCACTGCCAGTTCTCGTACGGCGAGAACTGGCCGTGCAGCTCGCGCTGCCCGCCGCAGGCCGGGTGCGGCCCGTCCCCGGCGTGCCGGACGATGACCGAGGACGTCGAGCCGGGCTTGGGGCCGGGACCGTCGCCGTCGTGCCACGCGCACGCCCGGTCCCGGGTCCAGACGGCGGAGGTCCCGGTGCCGTACCCGGAGTTGCGGAGGAAGACGGTGAGCCGCCCGCCTGCGGGCACGACGTACCGGTCGGTGCGGTCGTAGCCGGGCCCGCCGCTGTCGCGGTTGCCGTCGGAGAACTGGAACACGTACTCCAGCTCGAGCGTCGTCTCGTTCACCAGGGTGACGGTCGACTCGTCGGGCTCGGCGACGGTGCGCGCGGGGCTCGGGCTCGCCGTCGGCCCGGGCGTCGTCGGCGCCGGCTCGGGGGCCGGTGCGGCCGGCGGTGCGACCGGCGCAGGCGCCGCGGCCGCGGTGACAGGTGCCCGCGTGGGCTCGACGGTCGGCGGGGGCGGCTCGGCTTCCGTCGGCTCCGGGGTCGGCGTGGGCTGCTCGCTCGGGGTCCTCGCCGGCGACGGCGTCGGTGACACCGACGGGGACGCCGAGGGCAGTGCTGACGCGACCAGCGCGTCCTCGCCACCGGAGGAGGTCGCCACGAGGACGGCGGAGCCGGCCATGGCCAGCGCGGCGAGACCGGCAGCGATCCCGAGCACCGGTCCGCGGCGTCGCCACGGCGGCACCGGCGCGTCCGAGGGGTCGACCGGCTGCAGGGCGAGCTCCTCGCCCTCGGTGGGCGGGCCGTCGGGCTGCGACGGCTCGGGGGTCAGGTCTGGCACGCGGGCTCCGGAGGTCGGGCGGACCCGATCAGGTTGCCCGAGATCGTGTCGTCGCGCGGCCGATCGGGCGGATTGCCGTCCGGACGTGCTGGCGACCGATCACCGGAGGCGTCCAGCGTGCGCTCAGTCCTTCTGGTCGGCGAGCTTGCCCCGCAGCTGCAGCACGGCCTTGGTGTGCATCTGGCAGATCCGGCTCTCGGTGACGCCCAGGACCTGGCCGATCTCGGCGAGCGTCAGGCCCTCGTAGTAGTAGAGGGTGACGACGATCTTCTCCCGCTCGGGCAGCGTGTTGATCGCCTTGGCGAGCAGGTGCTTGGTCTCCTCGGTCTCGAAGGCCTGGACGGGGTCCTCGGCCTTGGTGTCCTCGAGGGTGTCGACCAGGGAGAGCTTGTCGCCCTTCTCCCCGCCGCTGTTGAGCAGCTCGTCCAGCGCCACGACGTTGACGAAGCTGACCTGGCTGAAGATCTGGTGCAGGTCCTCGAGCGCGATGCCGAGCTCCTGCGCGACCTCGGCCTCGGTCGGCGTGCGGTGCAGCCGGGCCTCGAGCGCGGCGTAGGCCTTCTCGACCTCGCGAGCCTTGTAGCGCACCGAGCGCGGGATCCAGTCGATCGAGCGCAGCTCGTCGATGATCGCGCCCTTGATCCGGCTGATCGCGTACGTCTCGAACTTGATGGCCCGCGAGAGGTCGAACTTCTGGATGGCGTCGATGAGCCCGAAGATGCCGTAGGAGACGAGGTCGGCCTGCTCGATGTTCGGCGGCAGGCCCACGCCGACCCGGCCGGCCACGTACTTCACCAGCGGGGAGTAGTGCAGGATCAGCCGCTCGCGCAGCCGCTCCTCGCCGGTGGTCTTGTACTCGCGCCACAGCTCCGCGATCGCCGACTCGACCTCGGCGCGTTCCTCCTCGGTCATCCCGGCGTAGCGACCGCGGGTGCGGACCACTGCCGCCGACGGCGTCGGCACGACAGCCGGGTCGGTGGCTGCGGGGGCTGTCGACGAGCTCGAAGCCGAGGCCGTCGCGACCCGGCCAGAGCCCTCAGGCCCGGGGGTGCGCGCGCTCATAGGTGGTCCTCAGCCT
>DATLGD010000030.1:0-15847 GCA_035540755.1 Mycobacteriales bacterium
CTCCGCTCCACCGAGGACACGCCCGGCACCTGCCCGAGCCCGTCGAGGGCCTCGGGGGCGACGCTGCCCGAGACGACGCCGACGCGGCTCATCACCCGCTCGACCTGCAGCCCGGCGGCGGTGAGCTCCTGCACGACCTGCTCGCGCGAGCGGGCGCGGTCCATCCTGATCAGGACGTCGACGCGGTCGGCTGGCACGTCGTCGACGCTACGGCCCGTCGCGGACGGCGACAACCCCCGCCGGGGTGGGCTCTCAGGGCGCCTGCACCAGCCCGGCGCCGACGTCGGCCGGTGCGGCCGCCAGCCGGCGGGCCCGCCGGCGCAGCTCGTCGACGGCCTGCGGCGCCGTCCAGTCCGGGTGCGCCTGCAGCAGCAGCGCGAGCACGCCGGACACGTGCGGCGTCGCCATGCTGGTGCCGGACAGCCGGCGCCGTCCACCGCCGGGCCAGGCGCTGAGCACGTCGGTGCCGGGCGCGGCGATGTCGACCTGCCCGGCGTCGCCGCCACCCGCGGCGTTGCTGTAGTCGGCCACCTCCAGCGTGCGGTCGAGCGCGGCGACCGCCAGCACCGACGGGCTGCTCGCCGGCCGGCCGAGCGGCGCCACCCGCCCCCGCGCACGCTCGCTCTCGTTCCCGGCCGCCGCGACGAGCACGACGCCCGGGCCGTCGGCGAGCAGGTCGGCGGCGACGTCCTCGAACACCGCCGAGTACCGCTCCCCCGGCCGCGGCAGGCTGCCGAGCGACATCGAGACGATGCGGGCGCCGCGGTCGACGGCGAGGTCGATGCCGGCGAGCACGTCGGCCTCCCGGCCCGCACCGCTGTCGCCGAGGACCTTGCCGGACAGCAGCGACACCCCCGGCGCGACGCCGTACGCCGGGCCGTCGGCGGGCTGCCCGGCGACGGTGCCGGCCACGTGGGTGCCGTGGCCGTTGCCGTCGCCCGGCCCCTCGCGCTCGAGCAGCGAGACCGCCTCGAGCTCGTCGGGCAGGTCCGGGTGCGCGACGTCGAGGCCGGTGTCGAGCACCGCCACCGTCACGCCCGCGCCGTCGTACCGGCGGGGCAGCTCGAGACCGAGCGCCTGCAGCCCCCAGGTGCGCTCGGCGTCGTCGGCGAGCGCGCTGGCCTGCACGTACCGCTCGGGCTCGACGTGCCGGACGAGGTCGCTGCCGGACGAGGCTCCGGCCACCCGCTCCGGCTCGACCTGCAGCACGGCCACGCCGAGGCGCTCGAGCAGCAGCGCCTCGCCGTCGAGCCAGTCCGGCAGCCCGGACGCGCGGAAGTCCGACGACGTCGCGACGTCGGTGACGCCGCCGCGACGCAGCTGCCGCAGCTGCTCGCGGACCTCGCGCCCGTGCAGCGAGACCAGGTACCTGCCGGTGCCGTCCGTGACCATCTCCCGACAGTGCCACGCGCGTCGGACACCGCGACTCCAGCGGCACGTCCGTCACAGTGAAGTCCTTGCCGACGCACCCCTGGAGGAGCCGTGCCGCACGCCGACGAGCTCGACCGCGCCGTCGACGAGGCCCGCCGCCGCTATGCCCAGCGCCGTCCGGAGACGGCCGCGCTGCACGAGCGCGCCACCCGGGTGATGCCCGGCGGCAACACCCGCACGGTGCTCTACCACCGGCCGTTCCCGCTGCGGGTGGCCCGGGCGTGGGACGCCGTGCTCGAGGACGTCGACGGCCACCGGTACGTCGACCTGCTCGGCGAGTACTCCGCCGGCCTCTACGGCCACTCCCATCCCGTCGTCCTCGAGGCGATGCGCGAGGCCATCGCGGAGGGACTCAGCCGTGGCGCGCACACCGAGCGCGAGGTGCTGCTGGCCGACGCCGTCTGCGCCCGCTGGCCCTCGATCGAGCGGGTCCGCTTCACCAACTCCGGCACCGAGGCCAACCTCATGGCGCTGTCGGCGGCCCGCGTGTTCACCGGGCGGGACCGCGTCGTCGTCTTCCGCGGCGGCTACCACGGCGGGCTGCTCACCTTCGCCCACGGCGCCTCGCCGGTGAACGCGCCCTACGACGTCCTGGTCGCCGACTTCAACGACGCGGACGCCGCCCGCGACCTCCTTCGCGCGCACGCCGATCAGGTCGCCTGCGTGCTCGTCGAGCCGATGCTCGGCTCGGCCGGCTGCCTGCCCGCCGACCCCGGCTTCCTGCAGGCGCTGCGCGAGATCACCGCCGGGACCGGTGCGCTGCTGGTCTTCGACGAGGTGATGACCTCCCGCATCGGCGCGGGCGGCCTGCAGCAGCACTACGGCGTCAGGCCCGACCTCACCACGCTCGGCAAGTACGTGGGCGGCGGCAGCTCTTTCGGCGCCTTCGGCGGGCGCGCGGACGTCATGTCCCTGTTCGACCCGACCCGGTCGGACGCCCTGCCGCACGCGGGCACCTTCAACAACAACGTGATCTCGATGGCGGCCGGTCACGCCGGGCTGACCCGCGTCTACCCGCCCGAGGTCGCCGAGGCGCACACCCGGCGGGGTGACGAGCTGCGCCACCGCCTTGCCGAGGCGCTCGACGGCGCTCCGTTCTGCGTCACCGGGCTCGGCTCGCTGATGGCACTGCACGCCACCTCCGGCCCCGTCCGCCGGCTCGAGGACCTGCACGACGCGGACCCCCGCCGGCTCGAGCTGCTGTTCCTCGACCTGCTCGAGCGCGGCGTCTACCTCGCGCCGCGCGGCTACCTGGCACTGAGCCTGGCGGTCACCGACAGCCAGCTCGACGGGTTCGTGGACGCCGTCGCGGACGCGGTGCGCGGGCGGTCGTCGCTGTTCGCCCACCGCTGACACGCCGGGCTCATCACCGGATGACAACCCGGCCCGCACCGTCCTACGCTTGTCAGCACACGGGAGAGGAGGTGGTCCGACACTTTGCGTGCTCATCGGACTCGTGAGGTGGCTGTCCGCTAGGACGCCGTAGCAAGGACTGCTCGCTGGTCATCGATCGCGCGCCTTGTGCGGCGCACGGCGAATCCAGAACAGGCACCAGACCCCCGGGCGCCGGCCCTCGTCCAGCCGGCCCTTCGACTCGCGTCGGAGGAAACGCCCGGGGGTTCGCCTTTGTCTGCACCGGGACCCGGCTCGTGCGTACGCCCTGGTGCGAAGTCCCGGCGGCCCAGGAGCTGGACCTGCTCGCCGCGGCCTGTGCGGGCGGTGACCACGAGTTCTGGCCGTGCCACATCAGCCTGCTCGATCCTCATGGCGCTCAGGCCGGCGCGAGCCGCCGGCCAGCGTCGTGTCCCCGACGTGTCGGGCGGGCTGGTCGTGGTCGTGGCAGCGACCCTCGTGGGCCGGAGGCGCTACCGGGCCTGCGGTCCCGTGCGGCGCCGCGGCGTCCGCTCCCGCGGCTGCTCGAGGAAGGTGTTCACGCCGTCGATCACCCCGGTGTGCTGCACCTCCTGTCCGTCGCGCTCCCAGCGATGTCGCGAGCAGCGCACGCAGCTGTAGAGGGCCAGATCCGCTCCGCGCGTGGTCACCTGGATCCGGTTCATGGGGGTCTGGCAGCAGATGCGCGAAAGGGCGGGCGCAGCGGCGTCCGTCGCTCCGGGGACCCTGTTGGACTGTCCGGTCATGATCGCCCTTGTTCCCACCGCGGAGCGCGCCCACTCCTGCCGCCGGCCCCACGTGCGCAGCGCCTGATCGGTACTGTTCGGCCCCATGCGCGTCCTCGTCACCGGCGGTGCCGGCTTCATCGGCGCGAACTTCGTGCACTGGACGCTGCGGCACCGCCCGGACGCCGAGGTCGTGGTGCTCGACGCGCTGACCTACGCCGGCAACCGGGCGAGCCTGGCGCCGGTGCAGGACCGGATCGAGTTCGTCCAGGGCGACGTCGCCGACGCCGCCCTGGTCGAGGAGCTGGTGAGCCGGGTCGACCTGGTCGTGCACTTCGCCGCCGAGTCGCACAACGACAACAGCCTGCACGACCCGTCGCCGTTCGTGACCACCAACGTGGTGGGCACCTTCGCGATCCTCGAGGCGGTCCGCCGGCACGGGGTGCGGCTGCACCACATCAGCACCGACGAGGTCTACGGCGACCTCGAGCTCGACGACCCGGCCCGGTTCACCGAGACCACCCCGTACAACCCGAGCAGCCCCTACTCGGCCACCAAGGCCGGCAGCGACCTGCTGGTCCGAGCCTGGGTGCGCAGCTTCGGCATCCACGCCACGATCAGCAACTGCAGCAACAACTACGGGCCCTACCAGCACGTGGAGAAGTTCCTGCCCCGCCAGATCACCAACGTGCTCGACGGCGTCCGGCCCAAGCTCTACGGCAAGGGCGAGAACGTCCGCGACTGGATCCACGTCGACGACCACAACAGCGCCGTCTGGACCATCGCCGACCAGGGCGTCAGCGGCTCGACCTACCTGATCGGCGCCGACGGCGAGCAGGACAACCAGAGCGTCGTCGAGCTGATCCTGGAGCTGATGGGGCAGCCGCGGGAGGCCTACGACCACGTTCCCGACCGGCCCGGCCACGACCTGCGCTACGCCATCGACGCCACCAAGCTGCGCACCGAGCTGGGCTGGACCCCGCAGTACACGACCTTCCGCGACGGCCTGACCGCCACCATCGACTGGTACCGGCACAACGAGAACTGGTGGCGGCCGCAGAAGGACACCACCGAGCAGCTCTACGCCCGGCTCGGCCGCTGACCGCGCCGAGAAGGCGCGCTCCGAGCCGAGCGGGTCAGTCCAGCAGCTCGGAGAGCCGGAACCGCAGGCGAACCGGCTCGTCGAGGGCCACCTGGTCGGTCGAGCGGCCGGTCTCGCGGTAGACCCCGCCGTCGAGCGCGTGCACCACCAGCACCGCCGGCTCGAGCTCGAGGCGCCAGAAGTGGGGGATGCCCGCTGCCGCGTACTGCGCCGGTTTGGCGATCCGGTCGTTCGCCACGCTGCCGGGGCTCATGATCTCGACGGCGAGCAGCAAGTCGGCGGCGAGGAGGTGCTGCTGCTGGAGCGCCTCGCCGCGGCAGACGAGGAGGTCAGGCACGCGGTAGTTGCGGCGGTCGAAGTACACGCCGGCGCCGAGCAGCACCCGCTCTCCCTCACTGACAGCGGCATCCATCCGGACCAGCAGCCGGGCGGCCGCCCCGGCATGACGCGGCCGTGCGGGTGGCGTCACCAGCAGCGCTCCGTCGACGAGCTCGTAGCCGAAGTCGACGTCGTCGGGCAGGTCATCGACGGTCCAGCCGTCGACGGGCACGTGCAGCGTCGTCATGGCGCCCATGCTGCTCCTCGCGGGTCGGCCTGTCAGCACCATGCCGGGACGGGACCTCCGCGAGGCGCCAGCACGCGGTCTGTGGACGCCGGCGGGGAGCCGTCGCGCCGGCTCAGCCCGCCGGGTCGTCGTACGGCGGCCGCAGCCCCGACAGGCTCGGGAAGCGCCGCACGTTGCGCGTCCACAACTCGGCCCCGTGGTGCTCGGCGGTGGCAGCCAGCAGGTGGTCGACGAGATCGATGGAGCCGTGGCTGCGGCGGTAGGTCGCAGCCAGCTCGCCGGCACGGTCGGCGATCGCCACGTCCACCGGCAGCCAGGTCAGGATGCCGGCCAGCCCCTGCCAGACGGTGCGCTGCCTGGCCGGCAGGCCTCGGAGGATCTCGGTGCGGGTCAGCACCGACGCCACGCGCGGCCGCCCCGAGCGCACCAGCTCCCGCAATGCCGCCACTGCGGGCGGGTGACCGCGCAGGTGGTCGATCAGCACGGAGGTGTCGACCAGCACCGTCACGGTTCGGAGTGCTCGCCGGGATCGGTGCGCCACCGGCCTCGGCGCACGCTGTCGACGTACGCCGCGCCGTCCTCCGCCAGGTCTGACCAGACGCCGGCGGAGCGCTCGAGCGCCTCCAGGGCAGCGGCCGAGTCGGCGGCGGCTCGACCGAAGCGCTGATCGACCGCGGCGCGCACCAGCGCGCCGAGGCTCGCCCCCGACCGGCTGGACTCGGCCTTGAGCAGCCGGTACTGCTCCTCGTCGAGGATGATCTGCGTCCGGCGCGCCATGATGTAAGCCTACATCGTGCGTCCGAGCATCGGCGGGTCGTCCGAGCGGCGGCTCAGCCTGCCGCCGTCTCCTCCTCGTCCTCGTCGTAGGACGAGCGCACCTCGACCACCTCGGTGTCGGGTGCGTGCTGCGGGTCGAGCCGGACGAGGTCCCAGGCGTTGATCCAGGCCCGCACGTACTGCCGCATCCGGGTGGCGCCGAGCCGCTCGAGCCCGGGCACGTCCGGCGGCGACCAGTCGTAGGCGGCGGCGTGCAGCGCCTTCAGGGTGCGGTAGGCGCGGTCGAGCTCGGCGGCGTCGGGCGGCGCGAGCAGCACCAGGTCGCGCTCGATGGCCCGGATGCCCCGCTCGGCGAGGCCGGCCAGCTCGTCCCACTCGGCGGTCTGCTTGTCGCGCAGCTTGGCCGGCACCTTGCTGCGGTCGTCCTTGCCGGTGAGCACGGCGGCCTCGAAGTCGTCGGTCATGGCCAGCACCGCGGCGACCGGCCCGCCCGGGTCGTCCGGGTCGCCGCCGGCCCAACGGGCGAGCTCGGCATAGGAGCGGCCGCGCTGCAGCAGCGAGTAGCGGCCGATCAGCTCGACCTCGTCGAACAGCACCACCCAGCCGGCGTGCCCGGCGGCGCGCAGCAGGCGGGCGGTGAAGCGCATCCGCTGCCGCGCCAGCTCGCGGGCCGGCACCGGGCCGAAGCTGTACAGCCCGCCGGCCCCGACCGTCTTGAGGGCGCGGCGCAGCTCGGGCACCCGGATCGGGTCGCCGGCCCAGAACCGCACGACGGCGTCGACGGTCTCGTCGCCGTCGGGCACCTCGCCGCCGGCCAGCTTCTCGTGCAGCAGCAGCGTGGCGGCGAACCGCTCGTCGACCGGGGCGGCGGGCGCCTGCACCCAGCGGCGCAGCTCGGCGTAGCCGGCCGAGTCGGGGTCGAGCGCGGCGGCGGCGTCGGCGAGCAGCCCCGGCCGGCGGTCCGGCCCGACCAGCGACTCGACGGCGGCCCGGTGCACCTTGGCCGGGTCGTGCAGCGGCGTCTCCTTGCTGACCACCACCGTGCTGACGGCGAACCCGCGCTCGAGCGCCAGGTGCGCCAGGTGGGTGAGCAGGTGGCTCTTGCCGGCGCCGAACCCGCCGCCGAGCAGCAGCCCGCGGGCGGTGCCGCCCTCGGCAGTGTCGAGCAGCGCACCGAAGCGGTCCTCCACGTCGCCCTGGCCCGAGCCGAGGGCGGCGACGGCGTCCCAGCTCGGCACGCCGGAGCGCAGCGCCTCGACGGCGCGGCGGCGGGCGACCTGCTCGGCACTCATCGGCCCGGTCATGCGACCGCCTCCAGCCGGACCTCGAGGCGCACCAGCGCGGCGAACGGGTTGGCCCGGCGGCGGTCGCGCACCTCGTCGGCGACGCGCAGCTGCAGGGCGGTGTAGGCGGGCAGCCCGCGGCTCTCGTCGGTGACCAGCTCGGGCGGGACGACGGCGACGACGAGCACCCCGCGCAGCTCGTCGGTGGCGTCGATGAGCTGGCGCAGCACCTCGAAGGCGTCGAGCACCGCCGCCTTGGAGTAGTAGACGCCGGTGCGCTGCTCGACCGGTGGGCGCCGGCTCTCGGCCAGCCGGGCGAGGTCGACGGTGAGCACCAGCCCGCGCTGCCCGGCGTCGAGCATCAGCCGGGTCAGCGAGCCGAGCAGCGAGCGGGCGTTGTGCCGGCCGATCCGGGCGTAGATCAGCGCCGGGCGCAGCGCGGCCAGCGGCACCTTCTCGCCGCGCAGCCAGCCGAGCACGGCCTCGTGCTCGGCGCGGTCGACGTCGGCGCCGCCGAGGTGCACCTGGGCGAGCCGCAGCACCGCCCGGCGCAGCTCGCGGGCCAGCCGGTCGTCGCCGAGCAGGCTGTGCTCGAGCTGGCGGCGCACGCTGCGGTACAGCTCGCGGACGTCGACGTCGTGCGCCCGGGCCACCTCGGCCACGGCGAGCCCGCCGGGCGCCGGGAAGGCGACCGCCTCGTAGGCGCTGCGGACCACGGCGGCCGCGAGGGCGTCCCAGTCGACCGCCCGGGAGACGGCGAAGAACAGCTGCTCGATCTGGGAGACCCGGACCTCCTCGGCCGAGACGGCGACGAACAGGCTGCCCGCGGCGTCGGCCGCGGCACCGAGCGCCCGGCCCAGCCGGGAGGCCGTCTCGGGGCTGCCGGCGACCGCCAGCTTCACCGCCGCCCCGCCGCCGGGCAGGTAGCCGGCCAGGTACTCCTCGGCGAGGAACGCCGCGTAGTCGGGCACGCTCAGGCTGCCCCCGCCGAGCACCGGCACCTGCTCGCTCACCGCCCGCCCCTCCTCGCGCCGCTTTCTGACCCCTCGGGCGCGAACCTAGCGTGATCCTCCGACAGCGACGCCGGGACGGCGTCAGCCGGTCAGGATCGTCGCGGTCGTGAACAGGGCGGCCAGCACGGTCAGCACGGTGACCAGCCACCTGGTCTGCGCGGCGACCGCCGCCGAGAGATCGGCGCTCAGTCCGGCCCGCAGGGCGGCCATGTCCCCACGCAGCTCCGCCCGCAGGGCGGTCATGTCCCCGCGCAGCTCCGCCCGCAGGGCGGCCATGTCCCCGCGCAGCTCCACCCGCAGGGACTCCATCTCCCCACGGAGCTCGCCGCGCAGCGCGGCCATCTCGCCGCGCAGCAGCGCCGTCTCGTGCTCGACGTCACCGCGTCGAGCCAGGTCGGCCCAGCCGGCCGGGGGCAGGGAGTCCAGGAGCACGGCTGCCGCCTCCGATCCCCACGTCGCCGCGGCCCGCTCGTGCAGGAGCCGGCGGGACGCCTCGTCGACCGCCATGCTCCCACCGCCTCCCGCTGCGTCAACCGAGCCGGCGGTCACCGTCCCACGCCGGCTGCGCGGCCGAACGGTCCTCCACAGGTCAGCCGCCGCTGAACGACACGCCCCAGTACCGCTGCTGCTGCCCGGTCTTCGCGACCGTGGTGAGGACCCCGGCTCCGCGGGTGCCGCTGCTGGCGTGCCAGCGCAGCGTCCGGCCCGCCTTGGTGGTCGTGACGCCGCTCTGGTCGAGCAGGTACAGGTCGCGGGCGAACTCCGGCCGGCTGTACTCGCGGGCCGCTCCGGGCAGCAGGGTGAGCACGCCCCAGACGGCGTCGAGCCGCAGCACCGGGTCGGGCTTGCCCTCCTTCTCGGCCAGCAGCGCGTACGCCGCGGCCAGGCTCTCGAGGAACGGCTCGGCCTTGAACCGCGGCGGGCGGGCCTGCGCGGCGGCCAGCGCGGCCACGACCACGGACGGGCGCAGCCGCCGCTCCCGCCGCCGGTCGACCTCGACGGCGGCGTCGCCGGGCAGCACCCGCAGCAGCGAGGGGTAGCAGAGCAGGCGGTCGTCCTCCTCGAACATCGCCACGCCCTGCTCCACGGCGGTGGCGAGCAGCTCCTTGGCGTAGCCGCCGGAGGACAGGTGCGCGGTCTCGTCGAAGTCGTAGGAGCTCTGCGCCTGCCGGACGGCGTCGGCGAGCTCGTCGCCGGCGGTGACGGCGGCGTCGAGCGCCTTGCGCAGCTCGCGCACCTGTCCGGTGACGGCGCCGGCCCGGGCCTTCTTCAGCTCCCGCGCCACCACCCCGGCTGCCCGGGCAGCCGTCTCGACCTGCGCCTGTGCGGCGGCCAGCGCCGCCTCGAGACCGTCCTGCTGCACGCCGCTCCCTCCGGCCGCGCCCCGGCGACGCGGTTGCCTCCGGCGAGGCTAACGGCCGGGGCCGACACGCTCCACGTCGAAGCCGGGCGCGCGAGTCAGGTCGCCGACGGCCGAGCGCCGAGGTCGAGGCGTTCCACGTCCTGCCCTGTGACGGAGGCGATGAGCTCGAAGTCCTTGTCCACGTGGAGGACGCGCAGACCGGCCAGCTCGGCGGCCGCGGCGATGAGCAGGTCCGGCACGGCAGGGGCCCGGTGCAGGCCACGGTCGGCCAGCAGGAGCTGCACCTCGCGTGCGCGGTCCTCTGCACTCGCTGCAGACCCCCGGCCAATCAGGCCAGGCCGGCCGGCCGCTCCCCTCCGCGCGGCCGGCCGACCCCAGGTCACCGGTTGAGGCTTCCCGAGCTCAAGGCCTCCAGCAGCTGCTGGACGCGGTCGAGCTGGGCCTTGTCGGGCGCGCCCACGAGCGCCCGCTCGGCCTGCCGCACCGTGTTGAGCGCGGTGGTGCGCGAGCTGCCTCCGGTGTTGGTGACGACGCTGCTCCAGCCCTTGACCTTGGCGAGGTCGACGGCCTGCGTGGTGCCCTCCCGCCCGGACACCACGTTCAACCAGGCCGTCAGCAGCTCGCGCCGCACCCGCTGATCCGGGTCCGAGGGGCTGTCGGGCTTGAGCACGGCGGACGCCTGCTCCACCGTGAGGGCCTCGGCGTAGCGGCCGTCCGGGTCGCCGAAGGAGCGGGACGCGGCGGCCGCCCCTCGGAGCAGCTGCTCGAACCGGTCCTCGGTGTAGGCGCCGCTGCGCACCGCCGAGCCCCAGAACCCGTGGCCGCGCGGGTCGGGCGGAACGAGAGCGTCCACCCGCAGGACCGGGATGTCGATGGTCCGGACGTTGCCGGCGACGTCCTCGACCTGCAGCTGCTGCACCGACGGCCCGAGCGGCAGCGCCGCTCCCAGTGAGCCGACCCGCTCGGTGCTGCTCGCCGCGCCCAGCCGCACCTCGTGCAGGCCGGACAGCGCGTCGGAGGCCGAGTAGCCGACGGTGAGGGTCGAGCTGTTGGTCACCAGCGTCCCGTCGGTGAGGCCGGCCGCGTCGTAGCTGAACGTCCCGTCGGTGCCGCCGGTCACGCTCGCGGTCGGCTTGGTGGTGTCCACCGACAGCGGGCCCACCCGCGCCGTCGCCCGGTGCCCGGCGAGGTCGGCGACGACGCCGTCGACCCGCTGACCGGCGCCCTCGGTCAGCACCGTGTCCGGGGTCAGCGACGAGGCGTCGATGCCCGAGCCGGGCTGCGGGTCGGAGCCCTCGAACGACACCGTCACCGGCCGGGAGTACCAGCCCCTGGCGTCCGGCGCCCGGTCGGGCGCTCCGGTCAGGGACGGTGCCCGGGTGTCGATGTTGACCTCGAGCTCCCGGCGGCCCGGCGGCGTCACGGTCAGCGGGTCGCCGCTGCGCAGGCCGGCGTGGTCGACCGCCTCGTACCCGATCCGGTGCCGGCCCTCGTCGGCCAGCGACGCCGTGACCGCGCCGGCGGCCGGGTTGCCGGTGGTGGGCAGTGCCAGGTGCTCGCCGCCGGGGCCTGCCCCGAGCAGCAGCGTCTCGATGGTGCGCAGCCCGGAGCCGGGTGCCTCGTCAGAACCGGCGAACGCGACCTGGACCGGGCCCGCGACGTGCCAGCCGTTCTTGCCCGGCACCCCGCCGGTGACCTGTGCGTCGGCGACGGTCGGCGGGACGACGTCGACCTTGACGTCCGCGGCCATCTCGGTGGTCTGGTCGTTGACGTTGGTCGCCTTCAGGTGCAGCGAGTGCGGGCCGCCCCGCCGGAGCGTCACCGTGAACAGCGCCTTGACCGTGTTGGGAGTGGTCGCCGACAGGTAGCACTGATCGGCCGGGTCGTGAGGGGTGCACTCGATGCCGCCGTTGTCCTTGCGCTCGAGCTTCACCGGGTGACCGTCGATCGTGAGCACCAGTCCGCCCCCGACCGTGTTCTTGATCGCGCGGTTGTCCTCGACGAGCAGGGTGTAGTGCGCGGCGTCGCGCTGGCAGGCGTCCCCGAACAGCGGGAGCGCGCAGTTGCCGGTGTGCCAGCCGCCGTCACCGGCGCTGTTCGACGAGAAGATCGAGTGCCCCTGGTAGAGCTTGATGGTCGGCGGGGTCAGCGGCTTGCGCAGCGCGTCGGCCAGCCGCGGGTAGAGCCGGTCGCGGGCGGCGTCCTGCCCGTGGATGTTCGGGTGGAACGTGCCGTTCTCCCCGTGCTGACGGGCGCGCGACTCGTCCATCGTGACGATCCAGTTGTCCTTCGAGCAGTACCCGCGGGTGGCGTACGGCGCGGAGATGCCGTCGACGAAGTTCCAGCCGTAGCCCTTGGCGCTGGTGCGCATCACCTCGGTCAGTGATGGCGCCACGACGGTCGAGGCCCACTTGAACTCGTTCTGGGTGAACCCGGGAAGGCTGCCCAGGCCCTGCCAGACGTACGACGGCCGCTTCGGCCACCCGCAGTAGTCGCCCACCTCGTCCTTGGTCGGGTCCGGGTACTCGGCCAGGTAGACCTGCTGCGGCAGCAGGGCCGGCAGCCGCCGCCCGGTCTCGTCGGTCTCGGCGGACTCGTGGTCGAAGGCGGTCAGCAGCCGGTCGTTCAGGCGCTGGTAGGCCCTCGGCACCCGCTGGATGCCGTCGTTGAAGATGCGCACCGCCGGCTTGAAGTCGGCGCCCACCCCACCGGAACCGGTGATGTCCACGTCGCAGTTCGGCAGCGCCAGCCACAGCTCGAACTTGGTCCAGTGGGTGAGGTCCACGCAGGCCTTGATGATGCTGGCGAAGCCCATGTCGTTGCCGCCGACCGACAGGTGCAGGAAGTCGATCCGGCGGTCTCCGGCCAGCGCCTTGAGGTAGTCCACCTGCGGCGGCAGGACGTCCTTGCCGCCGCCGGGCACCGGCAGCGGGTTGACGCCCTCGTACGGATCGACCAGCCCGCCGTCGGCGGTGCTGTTCCTGGGCGTGTGGTCGTGCACCTTCGCGCCGGAGCAGGCCAGGTGCAGGAAGGTCACCGAGGTCTTCGGGTCGGCCTTCTCGAGCTTCAGCGCAGCCTGGGCCGCATAGGCGCGGGTCGAGCGGTTGCACCGGGTCTCGTACGCACTGCGGTAGTACGGGCCGTCGCTGAACGGCGGGTTGCCCTCACCCGAGCCGTAGGAGTCGCCGAGCGAGGCGAACAGGATGTCGCGCAGCTGCATCCGCGTCGTCGTCTGGGCGGCGCTGCCGCTGTCGTCCACGACCCGCAGCGTCAGGTCGTAGAACCCGAGCCGCTTCAGCTTCGCCGTCACGCGGCAGTCCTGGCTGGTCCAGGCCGCCGGCCCGTAGGTGTGCCCGACGCCGGTGAGGGTGAAGGTGTAGCTGGCGATCTTCCGGCCGCTCGCGACGGTGCTGGCGCAGCCGTCGAGGTCGGCCTGCCAGTCGCTGCTGACCGGGTTCAGGTTGACCGAGGAGCAGTTGTCGACGTGGTGCGGCCGGCTGTCGGCCGGCAGCTTCACCCGGCAGTCGTAGTACCTGTCGATGTAGCCGTCGTCGGCGGCGACCGTGCGGTCCGGCACGCTCCAGTCGACCCGTGGCACCGGTGCCGCGCTGCTCGCGCTGGCGACCGGGGCGAGGACGGCACCGGCCAGCGCCAGGACGGCGGTCAGCACCGTCAGGAGCAGGCCGCGACGCGCACCGGCGCGCCGGCCCGGCCTCCCTCCACCTCGGCGACGACGGCAGTGCGGTGCGGTCGAGCTGGACACGGTTCCCCCCGGGTGGCGTGGCAGCGGACCGCCCCCCGCGGCCCGCGCCGGCAGTGTGGGAGCACGTCGTTGCAGATCGGTTGCAAAGCGCTGCAGACCGCACAAGGCGGGCGGGCGGTCCCGGACGCTCCGCGCCGGTCAGGCCGGCAGCGACCCGGAGCGGCTCAGCCCGGCAGCGGCCGCACGGCCTGTGGCTCCGCGCAGCCCGGCCTGACCGCGAGCTCCAGCGCCTCGGCCCAGGTCAGCCGCCGCCCGGCCTCGACGGCTGCGGCGTACTCGTCGTCGGAGAGCCGTTCGCGCACCAGCTGCACGTGCCGCGGCCCGTCGAGGGGGTCCATCGCCGCCGGGTCGTAGCCGATGGCGGCACCGAGCTGCTCGACGGCCCCCAGCAGCTGTGCGCCGCGGACGCGGTTCCCGGTCGCCGCCAGGGCTGCGGCGAGGCCGTTGAGGGTGACCAGCCCGCCGGCCAGGTCGTGGTGGACGTCCACCTGCTCGAGGCACTGCCGGTGCAGCGTGCAGGACCGCTGCGGGTCGCCCTGCTCGAGCGCCAGCTTGGCCTGCAGCCAGGTTGCCGACGTCGCGGCCCAGCCGTGCCCGTGCTCGCCGGCCGCAGCGCGGGCGGCGTCGAGCTCGGCCTCGGCGGTGACGACGTCACCACAGGCACGAGCCAGCCCTCCCGCCGACATGTGCACCTCGGCCTCCAGCCAGCCGCACGAGGTCCGGCGCAGTGCCTCGCGCGCCAGGTCCAGCGCGGCCCGGGCCTCGCCGGGCTCGCCCTGCAGGGCGCACGCCCAGACCCGGTACAGGTGGGCCTGCGCCACCAGCCCGTGCAGCCGGGCGGGTCCGGCGGTGTCCAGCGCGTGGAGCAGCCCGCGGTCCATCGCGGCAAGGTCACCGCCGAGGTAGGCCAGCACGGCGCTGCCGATCGCCGTACGCGCCACGAGCGCGGGCGGAGCCTGGCCCGCCGCCCTGGCGGCCGCCTCGCACCACGCCCGCCCCTGGCTGAACCGCCCCCGGCGGTACCAGTACCAGGCCAGCGCACCGGTCAGCCGCAACGCGGTGACCGGTGCGTGCGCCAGGCTCCACTCCAGCGCGACCCGCAGGTCGACCTCGGCCGCGTCCAGCCGGCGCATCTGCGCGTCAGCGTCCGGGCCGCGGAGGCGCTGGTGCACCCGCTCGGCGAGCTCGGCGTGGGCATCGGCGTGCCGGGCGGCGGTGGCGGTCGCGTCGCCGTCCGCCTCCAGCAGCCGGCGGGCGTGCGCCGCCACCGGCGGCAGCAGCCGGTAGGACGGTCGGCCGCCGGCGTCCTCGACGCCGGCGAGCGCCGCGCGCAGCAGCGCGGCCAGCTGCTCGTCGACACCTGCGGCGGCGACGACCGCGGCCCGCTCGGCGTCGAACGCGCCGGCGAAGGCTGAAAGCCGGCCCAACAGGCGCCGCGCGTCGTCGGTGAGCGCGGCGACCGCCCAGGTCAGCACCGTGCCGCTGCGCTGCTCGACCTGCGCCGCCAGCGCCGCGGGCTCGGTGTCGGCGAGGCGGGTGGCGGCCAGCTCGACGGCCAGCGGGTTGCCCGCTACCGCCCGCGCGACCCGCTCGAGAGCGGCCCGTGCGCCCGGCTCGAGGCCGGTGCCGGCCGGCGCCCGCGCGGTCAGCAGCGCCACGGCGTCGCTGACCGGCATCGGCGGCACCGCCAGGGTGCGCTCCTCCGGTGCGCCCAGCGGCTCGCGGGCCGTGACGAGCACCGTCAGGGCGGGGCAGTCGGACCGGAGCCGGCCGACCAGCTCGCGGACGGGCTCGGCGACGCCGTCGGCACCGTCGAGCACGAGCAGCAGGTCGGCGGCGGCCAGCATGCGGGTCAGGGTGTCCACCAGCGCGCTGCCCGGCCGCTCCGGGACGCCGAGTGCCGCGGCCAGGTGCGGCACCAGCTGGCGGCCGAGCGCGACCGGCGGAAGGTCGACGTACCGGACCGACCGGACGGCCTGCGCTGCGCCGGCCAGCTCCAGCGCCAGCCGGGACTTGCCGACGCCCGGCGGCCCGGTGAGGCTCACCAGCCGGTGCCTGTCCACGAGCTCGCGCAGCGTCGCCAGCTCGGCGCGCCGGCCGACGAAGGACGTCGTCGCCGTGGGCACGGCGCCCGGGCTCCGCCGCCCTCGGCCGGTCGGGTTCTCGAGCTGCGGGTCCTGCCGCAGGACCGCGCCGTGCAGGGACCGGACGTCGCTGCCCGGTTCGACGCCGAGGTCGGCGACCAGCTGCTGCCGGAGCCGGCCGTAGACCTCGAGCGCCTCCGGCTGCCGTCCCGACCGGTAGAGCGCGAGCATCAGCTGGCCGGCCAGCCGCTCGTCGCACGGCTGCTCGTCGGCCAGGCGGCGCAGCAGCGGGAGGAGCTCCTCGTGCTCGCCGAGCTCCAGCCGCGCCACGATCAGCAGGTGCTCGCCG
>DATLGD010000031.1:0-41240 GCA_035540755.1 Mycobacteriales bacterium
CGATAACGTCGCGAGCGCCATCATCGGCGCCTCCCGGCCGGAGCAGGTGCGCGACAACGTCGCGGCCGCCGGAGTCCGGCTCGACCCCGAGCTCCTGCGCAAGGTCGACGACGCCCTCGAGCACGTCGTCGACCTTGCGCAGGAGCTCGGGGTCGAGCCGGACTCCGGCGGCCGCGACGTTGTCGCGCACCTGCTCCGGCCGGGAGGCGCCGATGATGGCGCTCGCGACGTTGTCGTTCTGCAGCACCCAGGCGACCGCGAGCGCGGCCATCGACAGGCCGGCCTCCTCGGCGAGCGGCTTGAGCTGCTGCACCTTCTCCAGCACCTCGTCGCGCAGGAACCCCTGGATGAAGCCCGAGCCGGTGGCGTCGGTGGCGCGTGACCCCTCGGGCGGGGCCTGGCCGGGCAGGTACTTCCCGGTGAGCACGCCCTGCGCGATCGGCGACCAGACGATCTGCGAGACGCCCTCGCGGGCGCAGAGCGGCACGACCTCGCCCTCGATGACGCGCCACAGCATCGAGTACTGCGGCTGGTTGCTGACCAGGCGGTCGAAGCCCATCTGGTCGGCGATCCGCAGCGCCGCCTCGATCTCGGAAGCGCGCCACTCCGAGACGCCGACGTAGAGCACCTTGCCCTGCCGGACGAGGTCGTCGAAGGCCTGGAGCGTCTCCTCCAGCGGCGTCTCGACGTCGTACCGGTGCGCCTGGTACAGGTCGACGTAGTCGGTCTGCAGCCGGCGCAGCGAGCCGTGCAGCGACTCGACGATGTGCTTGCGGGACAGGCCGCGGTCGTTCGGCCCCGGGCCGGTCGGCCAGTAGACCTTCGTGAAGATCTCGAGGCCCTCCCGGCGCTGACCCGAGAGGGCCTCGCCGAGCACCGACTCGGCCTTGGTCTGGGCGTAGACGTCGGCGGTGTCGAAGGTCGTGATGCCGACCTCGAGCGCCTCGTGCACGCAGGCGGTCGCCTGCTCGGCCTCCACCTGCGACCCGTGGGTCAGCCAGTTGCCGTAGCTGATCTCGCTGACCTTGAGGCCGCTGCGGCCCAGTCTCCGGAACTCCATGGCGCTCGACGGTACGTCGGGGCGCTCAGACCTTCTCGCCGGGGCGGTCAGACCTTCTCGCCCGGGCGCACGACCGGCGCCGGCATCCGCCAGCGGCGGAACACCGTCGAGCGCAGCAGCCCGTAGAAGATGTGCCCGCGGGTGCGGTCGACGTCCGGGAATGCCTTGCGCACCCGGCGGCGGATCGTGCCGGCCAGCAGCGCGACGTCGAGCACGACCACCAGCAGACCGGCCATCCACAGCGTCAGGGCGAAGTCCAGCAGGGCCCGGCTGCCGGACAGCTGCGCGAGCACGAAGACCAGGGCGACCGGCAGCAGCAGCACGCCCATGTTGCGGCGGCTGTCGACGACGTCACGGACGAGCTTGCGCACCGGTCCGGCGTCGCGCTTGGGCAGGTAGCGCTCCTCGCCGGCGAGCGCGCCCTGCCGGATCCGGGTGCGGGCCTCGCGGGCCTTCTCCTTCTGGCGCTGCGCGGCCTCGCGGCGGGTCAGCGGCGGCGGGGCCACCGGACCGCGGCGCCCCTGCTTCTCGCTGCGCTTGGGCGTGGGACGGCCCTTGCCCCCGGGCTGGACCGCACCCGGCTGCACCGCACCCGGCTGCACCGCGTCGTCCCTGCTCGTGCTCACCCGGCGGAGACTACCGGCGTCACGGCAGGGCGAGCATGCGGTCGAGCGCCAGGCGAGCGTCGTCGGCGACCTGCGCGTCGACCTCGATGCGGTTGACCACCCGGCCTTCGACGAGGTTCTCGAGCGCCCACACCAGGTGCGGCAGGTCGATCCGGTTCATGGTGGAGCAGAAGCAGACCGTGCGGTCGAGGAAGACCACCGTCTTGTCGGGATGGTCCTGCGCGAGGCGCTTGACGAGGTTGAGCTCGGTGCCGATCGCCCAGGCGCTGCCGGCCGGCGCGGCGTCGAGCGTCCGGAGGATGAACTCGGTCGAGCCGACGAGGTCGGCGGCGTTGACCACCTCGTGCCGGCACTCGGGGTGCACCAGGACGCTGACGCCGGGGACCCGCTCGCGCACCTCCGCGACGGAGGCCTCGGTGAAGCGGCCGTGCACCGAGCAGTGGCCCTTCCAGAGCAGCATCTTCGCGTCCCGCAGCTGCTCCTGGCTCAGTCCGCCAGAGGGCTTGCGCGGGTCGTAGACGACGCAGTCGTCGAGCGAGAGCCCGAGCTCGAGGACAGCGGTGTTGCGGCCGAGGTGCTGGTCGGGCAGGAACAGCACGCGCTCGCCTCGCTCGAACGCCCACTGCAGCGCCCGCTTGGCGTTCGACGAGGTGCAGACGGTGCCGCCGTGCCGCCCGGTGAACGCCTTGATGGCAGCGCTCGAGTTCATGTAGCTGACCGGGACGGTGCTGTCGGCGACGCCGGCCTCGGCGAGCGCCTCCCAGCACTCCTCCACCTGGTCGAAGGTGGCCATGTCGGCCATGGAGCAGCCGGCGGCCAGGTCGGGCAGCACGACGGCCTGCGACGGGCCGGTGAGGATGTCGGCCGACTCGGCCATGAAGTGCACGCCGCAGAAGACGACGTACTCGGCGTCGGGCCGGGCAGCGGCCTGCTGGGCGAGCTTGAACGAGTCGCCGGTGACGTCGGCGAACGCGATGACCTCGTCGCGCTGGTAGTGGTGCCCCAGCACGAAGACGCGGTCGCCGAGGGCGGCCTTCGCCGCGCGGGCGCGCTCGACCAGTCCTGGGTCGGACGGCGACGGGAGGTCGCCGGGGCAGTCGACACCGCGCTCGGAGGCCGGGTCGCGCTGGCGGCCGAGCAGCAGCAGCGCCAGCGGCGTCGCCTCGACGCCGGCGGGCAGGTCGAGGTCGGGGGTGGTCGTCATGACCGGGTCCTCTCGGGCGGGGCAGGTATGCGTCGTAAAGACGAGAACACCCTACAGCGCTGATCCCATCCCGCCCGTGCCCCCGGTCACGGGGCAGGGGTGCCACAGTGCACCCGTGCGCGTGCTGGTGGCCCTCGACGGCTTCGGCGGCACGATGTCCGCGGTCGAGGCGGCCGAGGCGGTGCGCACCGGCTGGTCGTCGACGGCCCCCGCCGACGACCTCGCGCTGGTCCCGCTGTCGGACGGCGGTCCCGGCTTCGTCGACGTGCTGGCCACCGCCCGGCCGGCCGCGACGGTGCACACCGTCGTCGTCGAGGACCCGCTCGGCCGACCGGTGCCGGCTGCCTTCCTGCTCGACGGGCGCACCGCCTGGATCGAGAGCGCCGCCGCCTGCGGTCTGCACCTGCTGTCCCGCGCCGAGCGCGACCCGCGCGCGACCACCACCTACGGCGTCGGTCAGCTGCTGACGGCGGCGCTCGACGCCGGCGCCGACCGGGTCGTGGTCGGCCTCGGCGGCAGCGCCACCAACGACGGCGGCGCCGGCCTGCTCTGCGCCCTCGGGCTGCAGCGGCGCGATGCCGACGGCGCCCCGGTGCCGCCCGGCGGCGCCGCCCTGGCCGCGGTCACCGAGCTGGCCGGCGAGCCGGACCCGCGCCTCTCGCGCGTCGACCTCGTGGCCGCGACCGACGTCGACGCCCCGCTGCTCGGCCTGTTCGGGGCCAGCGCCGTCTTCGGGCCGCAGAAGGGCGCCTCGCGCGACGACGTCCTCGCGCTCGACGCCGCCCTCGCGCGGTGGGCCGACGTGCTCGAGCCGCACCTGGGCGTGGCCGTCCGCGACCTGCCGGGCGCCGGCGCCGCCGGCGGTCTCGGCGCGGCGCTGCTCGCGCTCGGGGCGCGGCGGGAGCCGGGGCTCGGCCTGGTCGCCGCCGAGGTGGGGCTGGCCGACGCCGTCGCGGCGGCCGACCTCGTCGTCACCGGCGAGGGGACCTTCGACGCGACGTCGCTCACCGGCAAGGCGGTCAGCGGCGTGGCGGCGCTGGCCGCCGAGCACGCCGTGCCGTGCGTCGTCGTGGCCGGTCAGGTGCAGGTCGGCCGGCGTGAGGCGGCCGCCGCCGGCATCGAGGCCGCGTACGCCGTGGCCGACGTCGTCGGGCTCGACGCCGCGCTGGCCCGTCCGGCCGAGGAGCTCGCCGCCCTGGCCGCCCGGGTCGCCCGGGAGTGGTCCCGGCGCTGACCCGGCGCGCGCGGCCGCGCGCGCCGGACGGCGTGGCAGCATGGGGTCCCGCGGGCACGTCCTCCGCGGAATGCGGGGGCCCGCCGCCGGGTTCTCCCCAGCAGCACCCGCTCTTCCCTACCTCCAGGAGCCGCGCGATGACCGCCGAGACCACCGGCACCGCCGAGACCGGCACCGCCGCCCCCGAGAGCACCGCCACCGGCGTCGTCCTCTCCGATCCCGCAGCGGAGAAGGTGAAGGCCCTGCTCGCCCAGGAGGGCCGGGACGACCTCGCCCTCCGCGTCGCCGTGCAGCCCGGCGGCTGCTCCGGCCTGCGCTACCAGCTGTTCTTCGACGAGCGCTCGCTCGACGGCGACGCCGTGCAGGAGTACGCCGGCGGCGCCGTCAAGGTGGTCGTCGACCGGATGAGCGTGCCGTACCTGTCGGGCGCCACCATCGACTTCGTCGACACGATCGAGAAGCAGGGCTTCACCATCGACAACCCCAACGCCGGCGGCTCGTGCGCCTGCGGGGAGTCCTTCCACTAGCTCGCGGCTCGTCCGACGGCGCCGTCACCCCTCGAGGGTGGCGGCGCCGTCGTCGTCCGGGCCCGCGTAGCCTCGCAGGATGCGCGAGGCGTTCCTGGTCGGCGGGGTGCGGACCCCGGTGGGTCGTTACGGCGGGGCGCTCGCGGGCGTGCGCCCCGACGACCTGGCGGCGCTGGTGGTCGCCGAGGCGGTGCGCCGCGCCGGTGTCGACCCCGAGCGGGTCGACGAGGTGGTGCTCGGCGACACCAACCAGGCCGGTGAGGACAATCGCAACGTGGCCCGGATGGCCGTGCTGCTCGCGGGGCTCCCGCTGCGCATCAGCGGCCACACCGTGAACCGGCTGTGCGCCAGCGGGCTGACGGCGGTGGCGAACGCCGCGATGGCGGTCAAGACCGGTGAGGCCGACGTCGTCGTCGCAGGCGGCGTCGAGTCGATGACCCGCGCGCCGTGGGTGATGGCCAAGCCCGGCACGCCGTGGGCCAAGCCGGGGGAGGTGCACGACAGCGCGCTGGGCTGGCGGTTCGTCAACCGCAGGCACGACCCGGAGCACACGATCACCCTGGGTGAGACGGCCGAGCGGGTCGCGGCGCTGGACGGGATCACGCGGGAGGAGTCCGACGCGTTCGGCCTGCGCAGCCAGGAGCGGGCGGCCAAGGCGGTCGACAACGGCGCGTTCGACGACGAGATCGTGCCGGTCGAGACCGCTCGCGGCCGCGAGCAGGTCACGGTCAGCCGCGACGAGACGGTGCGGCCGACGTCGCTGGAGAGGCTCGCGTCGCTCAAGCCGGCGTTCCAGGCCGACGGCGTCGTCACGGCCGGCACGTCGTCGCCGCTGTCCGACGGCGCCTCCGCGATCGTCGTCGCGTCGGAGGAGGCCGTGCGCGACCTCGGCCTGACGCCGCGGGCGCGGGTGGTGACGGCGGCCAACGCCGGGCTGGAGCCGCACCTGATGGGTCTCGGGCCGGTGCCGGCGACCGAGAAGGTGCTGGCCCGCACCGGCTGGTCGGTGGCCGACCTCGACGCCGTCGAGCTCAACGAGGCCTTCGCGGTGCAGGTCATCGCCTGCGCGAGACGCCTCGGCCTGGACGACGAGACGCTGAACGCCGACGGCGGCGCGATCGCCCTCGGCCACGCGCTCGGCTCGTCGGGCTCCCGGCTGCTCGTGACGCTGCTCGGCCGGCTCGAGCGCGAGCAGGGCACGCGCGGGCTGGTGACGATGTGCATCGGCGTCGGCCAGGGTGCCGCCATGCTCGTCGAGCGGGTCTGAGCGACGGGCCTCACGTCAGGCGGCGGAGTGCCTCACCCGGTCGCCGGCCCCCCGCGAACCGTCAGGAGCCCTCTTGACGGTTCCAGGGCGGGCGGGAACCGGCACAGGGGCTCCACCGGCCGGTCAGGAGCCGTAGTCGCCCCAGCTGTCGACGCCGGCGGCCACGGTCGCGTCGATCTCGACCGGCAGGGCGCCACGGGCCCCGGGCAGCCGGATCTCGGTCGGGACGTACGGGGCGAGGACGCCGGAGACCTCCCGGCAGTCCTCGAGCAGGTCGATGATCGAGGTGGGCTCGTCGTCGGCGGGGACATGGTGGTGGACGCTCATGCCGCCGACGGTAGGCAGTTACCCATGGGTACCCAAGGCCTACTGGGCAGTAGTGTCGGCGGCCGTCCCGGACAGCCCGCGACGGTCCGCACGACGCCGGTCGGATCGCGTCCCGGCTAGCCTCGGCACGATGCGCATCGCCGTCGCCGGTTCCATCGCCACCGACCACCTGTTCAGCTTCGACGGGCGGTTCGTCGAGCTCCTGCTGCCGGAGCAGCTGGGCAAGCTCTCGCTGTCCTTCCTCGCCACCGACCTCCAGGTGCGCCAAGGCGGCACCGGCGCGAACATCGCCTTCGGCATGGGCGTGCTCGGCGGCAACCCGCTGCTGGTGGGCGCGGTCGGCCGCGACGCAGAGGACTACCTGCGCTGGCTGGCCGACCACGGGGTCGACACCTCCGCGGTCCGGGTGAGCGAGACGCTCGCGACCGCTCGGTTCACGTGCACCACCGACCAGGACCTGTCCCAGCTGGCCACCTTCTACCCCGGTGCGATGGCCGAGGCCGCCGAGATCGACATCGTCTCGCTGGGCCGGCTCGACCTCGTCGTCATCGCCCCGGACGACCCGGGCGCGATGCTCCGGCACAGCGCCAGCTGCCGCGACCGCGGGATCCCGTTCGCCGCCGACCCGTCGCAGCAGCTGGCCTACATGGACGGCGGGTCGATCCGCGCGCTGGTCGAGGGCGCCACCTACCTGTTCACCAACGAGTACGAGGCCGGCCTCGTCCACGAGAAGACCGGCTGGTCGCCCGACGACGTGCTCGAGCGGGTCGGGACGCGCGTCACGACGCACGGGTCCTCCGGGGTCGTCGTCGAGCGCAAGGGCGAGGACCCCGTGCGCGTCGGCGTCGTGCCCGCCCGGGCCGTGGCCGAGCCGACCGGCGTCGGCGACGCGTTCCGCGCGGGTTTCCTCACGGCCACCGGCTGGGGCGTCGGCACCGAGCGGCGCTGCCAGGTCGGGGCCCTGCTCGCGACGCTGGTGGTCGAGACGGTCGGCACGCAGGAGTACGACTACGACCGCACGGCTTTCCTCGACCGGCTCGGCGACGCCTACGGCGCCGACGCCGCCGACGAGATCGGCCAGCACCTGCCCGGCTGATCCGGGCTTCCGGCCGGCGCGTTCCCCGGGGCGGCAGGCAGGAACGGCGACGCCGGTGGGGAACCCTGCAGGGTGGACCTCTCACGTCGCACCCTCGTCAAGGCCGGCGGTCTGGTGGCCGCCGCCACCGCGGCCGGCGCCTCGCCGGCTCGCGCGCAGTCCCGGGAGCCGCAGACCCTGACGCTGACCGGTGTCGCGTTCGGCACCGCCCGCTACCTCTACCACCCGTTCGAGGTTCCGCCCGGCGTTCGCCGGATCGACGTGCGCATCGACAAGCAGGGGAACGCGAAGACCGGCCTCGGCCTGTTCGACAGCCGTGGGGCCGACTACGCCACGCTCGAGCGCCCCAACGGCTTCCGCGGCATCTACGGCGAGGAGCGCGGCGAGTTCTTCGTCGCCGGCGACAGCGCCTCGCAGGCCTTCCTGCCCGGGCCGATGACGCCGGGCGAGTGGACCGTCATCGTCCCGGTCTTCGAGGCCCCCACGCCGACGCCGTACACGGTGACCGTGCGGCTCACCTCCGGCGACGCCGGCCGGCCGTTCGTGCTCGGGGCCGACCTCGACACGGTGCTCGACACACCCGGCTGGTACCGAGGTGACCTGCACGCGCACACGCCGGAGTCCAGCGACGCCTGGCGCAGCGGCAGTGCACTCGGCCCGCGGGAGTGGGCAGAGGTGTGCCGGGAGATCGGCCTGGACTTCCTGGCCCTCACCGACCACAACGTCATCAGTCAGAACCTCGCGATCGCCGAGGCCGCCGGCGAGGACGTCCTGCTCATGGCCGGTGAGGAGATGACGAACTGGTTCCACGGCCACGCCACGGTCAGCGGCATCGCGCCGGGGGAGTGGTTCGACTGGCGGCAGGTGCCGGCCGCCGCCCTGACGCCGGAGGCGCTCGCCGACCCGCGCACCGGCACTGTCCAGGAGTTCCTGCGGGCGGCGCGCGCCAGCGGAGCGTTCGTGTCGGCGGCGCACCCGCTCGGCGCCACGCTCGCCTGGCAGTTCTTCCCCGACGCCGCCGCCGACCCGGCCGCCCGCACCGACTCCGTCGAGGTCTGGACCGGGGCGTTCCAGCCCGACGACCAGGCCAGCGTGAACGCCTGGGACGCGATGAACCGGCAGGGCCAGCGCCTGGTGGCCAACGGCGGCAGCGACCTGCACGGCGTCCGGAACAACAACGGCTTCGTGGCCGGGACGCCGACCACCGTCGTGCACGCTCCGGCCCTGTCCAAGCGAGCCGTCGTCGACGCGCTGCGCGCCGGGCGCAGCTTCATCACCCGCCTGCCCAGCGGCGTCGAGGTGTACCTGTCGGTCTCGCTGGCCGGTCAGCGCCAGATCATGGGCGGCACCGTCTACGGCGACGCGGCCGACGTCGTCGACGTCGAGGTCGTGGTGCGGCGGGCCGCCGGCATGCGCCTGGTGCTGCTGCGCGACGGCGCCCCGGTCGGCGTGACGCCGCTGGCCTCCGACGACGAGACGGTCAGGGCGCGGGTGCCGATCGGGCCCGGCGGGTTCGTGCGGGCGGAGGTGCGTGGTGAGAACGAGATCTTCCCGGACCGCTTCCTCGCCAGCCGGATGGACATGGAGGCCCTCACCAACCCGGTGTGGCTCGAGGTGGGCGACCCGCCGCCGGGCGCCGAGCCCGACTCCACGATGCCGCCGGACCGGGTCGGACCGCGGCGCGGAGGGGTGCCCGGCGCAGGCAGCGGGGACGGCGGTGGCCCGGCGCCGGGCGGTGCAGGGTCGTCACCGGGCGGTGCCGCCCCCGCTCCGCCGCCCGCCGCGCTGGGGCGCACGCTGCCGGCCACCGGCGGCGCCGCGGCCGTACCGCTCGTGGCGGCGGCCGTGCTGGCGGCGGGCGCGGCGACCCGACGGGCCTTCCGCCCCGACGTCGCCGCCGAGGGCGGCGGGCCGGTGCCGATGAGCCACTCCGAGCTCCGGCTGCGCCGGGAGACCGGCACGCTGCCGCCTGAGGTGGTGCTCACCGGCCGGGTGACCGCGGTGGACGACGACGGCGCGGTGCTCTCGCGGTGGGTCGCCGGCTGCTGCTCCGCCGACGCCGAGCTGACGGTGCGCGTCGAGGGGCTCCTCGCCCCGCTGCACGCCTGGCTCGAGGTGACGGCCGGCACGGACGTCCCGGCTCGACCCCACCCGGCCGGCGCCGACGCGGTGGTGCGGCACGTGGCCTCGCGGGTGCTCGACGTCGCCCCGCCGGCCCGCGAGGCCTGAGCTGCAGCGCCTGGCCGTGATCATGGTGCAGGTCGCGAGCTCGACCCGGTCGCCGGCTGCACCATGATCAGACGGCACACGGCGCCGCAGGCGGCTCAGTCGCCGCGGCGGACCCGGTAGCCGGTGCCGACGTCGTGCGGCGCCTCGCCGAGGTACTCGGCGCCGCGCAGCCGGGCCCAGGCCGGCACGTCGTGCCGCGCCGCGGGGTCGTCGCTGACGACCTCGACCACCGTCCCGGCTGCCGCGGCGGCGACCGCCTTCGCCAGCTCGACCACCGGCACCGGGCACGGCCGGCCGAGGCAGTCGACGACGACGTCCGGTTCGGGCAGCGACGTCACAGCCCCTCCGCCCCGGCCTCGCGGCGCAGGTCGGCCACCACGCCGGGCAGCACGGCGAGGAAGCGCTCCACGTCGTGCTCGGTCGTGCCGCGGTGCAGCGACACCCGGACGTTGCCGTGGGTCAGCACGCCCATGGCCGCCAGCACGTGGCTCGGCTCGAGGGTCGAGGCCGTGCAGCTCGAGCCGCTGCTCACCGCGAAGCCGAGCCGGTCGAGGGCGGTGAGCAGCGCCTCGCCCTCGACGTAGAGGCAGGAGAAGGTCACCAGGTGGGGGAGCCGGTGCTCCGGGTCCCCGACCACCTCGACGTCGGGCACCGTCGCTGCCACCTGCGAGCGGATCCGGGCGACGAGCGGTCGCAGTCGGCGGTCCTCGCTGTCGGCCTCCGCCGCCGCGGCCTGCAGGCCCACGGCCGCCGCCAGCACCAGCGGGAGCGAGGGCTGACCGGGCACCCGGCCGCGCTCGCCCTCGTCGGCCGGCAGGGACGACCGCCAGCGGGTGCCGGTGCGCACCGCGAGCACGCCCACGCCGGTCGGCCCGCCCCACAGGTGGGCGCTCGCCACCAGCGCGGACCAGCCGGAGGGCAGGCGAGCGCGGCCGGCGCTCGGCGAGGCGTCCACCAGCAGCGGCACGCCGGCGTCCCGACAGGCGGGCGCCACCGAGTCGACCGGCTGCAGCGTCCCCACCTCGTGGCTGGCGGTGATGAGGCAGGCCAGCGCCGTGTCGGTGCGCAGGGCGGCGGCGAAGGCGTCCGGGTCGACCCGGCCTCGCCGGTCCACCGGCACGGACGTGGCCTCGCCGCCTTCCTCGACCGCCCGGTCGACGGCGTGCAGCACCGCCGAGTGCTCGACCGCCGAGTGCACGACGTGCCGGCCGGCGCGCCGTCGCCCGCCGTGCAGCCCGAGGACGGCCAGGTGCGCGGCGAGGACCCCGCTGGGGGCGAAGGACACCTCGTCGGGCCGCGCACCGAGCACGGCGGCGACGGCCTCCCGGGCGCCGTCGAGCAGGAGCCGCGCCCGCCGGCCGGAGGCGTAGAGCCGGGCCGGGTCGGCCCACCCGTCGTCGAGGGCGGCGAGCAGCGCCTCGCGCGCGGCGGTCGACAGCGGGACGCCGGACGCGGCGTCGAGATGGGTGACACCGGCCACTGCCCGACCTCCCTCCCGCCCGCTGGTCACGCTGCCGCACGCTAGCCGCGGCCGGCGTCGCGTCCGGGCACCTCGCGACGCGCCGTCCGTGCGGCCACCCCCGGCAGGAAGAGGCGGGCCCGCTGGGATAGTGTCGCCGCCGCAGGGAGGGGCCCGGTCCGCCGCGCGCGTACCGCCTCCGACCTGCACAGGTTCCCTGCTCAGGAAGGCTCTGCGTCCGTGAGTTCCTCCCCCTCGCCGGGCCGTCGGCTGAACGGGGCCGACCGGCGCCGGACCGCCGTCCGCCTGGGCCCGGTCCTCGCCCTCGCCGGGCTGCTCGTCAGCGGCTGCGATGCCCGCGACGTCTACGAGAGCACCCTGCGCTTCGGCATCCCCGAGCCGATCAGCGAGCAGGGGCAGAACATCCACGACCTGTACCTGGGCTCGAACGCCGCAGCGGTCGTCGTCGGCGTCTTCATGACCGTCCTGATCCTGTTCGCGGCCATCCGGTACCGCAAGCGCAGCGACGAGCTGCCGCGCCAGGTCCGCTACAACCTGCCGATCGAGATCCTCTACACGGCCGTGCCGTTCGTGATCATCGCGGTGCTCTTCTACTACACGGTCCTGTCCCAGAACTACGTCAACGAGCTCACCGACGACAACGACCCCGCCGCGGGCGAGGTGCTCGAGATCGGCGTCGTCGGGTTCCAGTGGAACTGGCAGTTCAACTACGTCGCGGAGAACGTGCAGGTCACCGGCGAGACGAACCGGCCGGCCCAGCTCGTGCTGCCGGTCGGGCGCACGGTGCGCTTCCAGCAGAGCTCGCCCGACGTCATCCACTCCTTCTGGGTGCCGGAGTTCCTGTTCAAGCGCGACGTCATCCCGGGTCGCACCAACACCTTCGAGCTCACCCTGAACAAGGAGGGGGAGTTCATCGGCCGGTGCGCCGAGCTGTGCGGTGAGAAGCACGCGTTCATGAACTTCTCGCTGCGGGTGGTCTCGGAGCAGGAGTACGACAGCTACATCGCCGGCCTGCAGGCCGACCCCAACGCCGAGATCCTCACAGCGCCCGCCGGGAGCCCCTCGTGACCCTGCTGTCCAACCCGACGACGCCGGTCGGCTACCGCCGGCCGCGGTCCTCACCGGGCTCCCAGGTCGTCAAGGTCCTCACCACGACCGACCACAAGACCATCGGCCTGCTCTACCTGACCACGTCGTTCTTCTTCTTCCTCGCCGCCGGCCTGATGGCCATGGTCATGAGGGCCGAGCTGGGGCAGCCCGGACTGCAGGTCGTCAGCGCAGAGCAGTACAACCAGCTCTTCACCATGCACGGCACGGTGATGATGTTCCTGTTCGCGCCGCCGGCGGCCTACGGCTTCGCGAACTTCATCCTGCCGCTGCAGATCGGCGCGCCGGACATGAGCTTCCCGCGGCTCAACGCGTTCTCCTACTGGCTGTACCTGTTCGGCGGCCTGACGGTGATGGCCGGCTTCCTCACCCCGCAGGGCGCCGCGTCGTTCGGCTGGTTCGCCTACGCGCCGCTGAACAACATCATCCACTCGCCGCAGCTGGGCGCCGACCTCTGGATCGTGGGCCTGCTGGCCGCCGGCCTCGGCACCATCCTCGGCGCGGTCAACTTCATCACGACGATCATCACGCTGCGCGCGCCCGGCATGACGATGTTCCGGATGCCGATCTTCACCTGGAACATGCTGGTGACGTCGATCCTCGTGCTGTTCGCCTTCCCGGTCCTCACCGGCGCCTTCTTCGCGCTGCTGGCCGACCGGCACCTGGGCGCGCAGGTCTACGACGCGCAGAACGGCGGCGCCATCCTCTGGCAGCACCTGTTCTGGTTCTTCGGGCACCCTGAGGTCTACATCGTCGCGCTGCCGTTCTTCGGCGTCATCACCGAGATCATCCCGGTGTTCAGCCGCAAGCCGATCTTCGGCTACAAGGGCCTGGTCTTCGCCACCATCGCCATCGGCGCGCTGTCGCTGACGGTGTGGGCGCACCACATGTACCCGACCGGCGCGGTGCTGCTGCCGTTCTTCGCCTTCCTGAGCTTCCTCATCGCCGTCCCGACCGGCGTGAAGTTCTTCAACTGGATCGGCACGATGTGGCGAGGCCAGGTGACGTTCGAGACGCCCATGCTGTTCTCGATGGGCTTCCTGATCACCTTCCTGCTCGGCGGCATCACCGGCGTCCTGCTCGCCTCGCCGCCGATCGACTTCCACGTCAGCGACACCTACTTCGTGGTGGCGCACTTCCACTACGTGCTGTTCGGCACGGTGGTGTTCGCCTTCTTCGGCGGCATGTACTACTGGTTCCCGAAGCTCACCGGGCGCTTCCTCGACGAGCGCCTCGGCAAGGTCCACTTCTGGACCGTGTTCGTCGGCTTCCACACGACGTTCCTCGTCCAGCACTGGCTCGGCAACGACGGCATGCCGCGCCGCTACGCCGACTACGCGCCGACCGACGGGTTCACCACGCTCAACACCGTCTCCACCATCGGTGCGTTCATCCTCGGCGCCTCGACGCTGCCGTTCATCTACAACGTCATCATCAGCTTCCGGCGCGGGGCGGTGGCTCAGGGCGACGACCCCTGGGGCTTCGGCAACTCGCTCGAGTGGGCGACGTCCTGCCCGCCGCCGCGGCACAACTTCGTGACGCTGCCGAGGATCCGGTCCGAGCGCCCGGCCTTCGACCTCCACTACCCAGAAGTGGCGGGCAACGTCGAGTTCCACGCCTCTCCCGAGAGCAGGTAGCTGCCATGCGCGTCGAAGCCGCCCTGTTCGCGGTGCTGTCGGTGTTCCTCGTGCCGGTCAGCGTCATCTACTGGTACTTCTCCAACGACTGGACCGGCACCACCGCCCTGGTCTTCTCGATCCTGCTGGCGTTCATGGTCGCCTACTACCTGTGGTTCACCGCGCGCCGCATGGAGGCCCGGCCGGAGGACCGGCCCGACGCCGAGATCGCCGAGGGCGCCGGGGAGGTCGGGTTCTTCCCGCCGCACTCGTGGTGGCCGATCGGCCTTGCCGCGGGCTTCACCACCGCCTGCATCGGCTTGGTCATCGGGCCGTTCCTGGCGTTGATCGGCCTGGCCATCGTGGCGTACACGACGATGGGGCTGCTGTTCGAGTTCTACGTCGGCGTCAACCGCAGCCAGGGCCACACCCTCGGCGAGCTGCGCGCGATGGGCGAGAAGCCCACCAGCGTGCACAAGTTCCTGGGCGAGTAGCTCGCGGCTCGACGCACGGCGCGCCGGGTGCCCGGCAAGGGCGCAGCGGAACGGTTGAGGGTCGGGTTCCGACCCGCTTGCTGAGCTGCAAGCGGGTCGGAACCCGACCGTCTGGCGACAGGCGCGCGCACACCGCGCCGCGCCGCCCCGTCGGCTTCATCTCGGGTGCCGGCCGCAACGGCGGATGCGCCAGCGGCACAGTCCTGCCAGGGTCGAGGGGATCACCAGCCGGAGCGGCGGTGGCGGCGCGCCGTCCGCCTGCCGGACGAGGCGCCGCCCGGCTGCTCCGGCAGCGGCGGCGCCACGGAGGGGGGGCTCAGAACACGCAGGGCGGCGGCTGCTCGGCGTCCGCCTCGGCCGGCGGCGGGGGTGCTTCGCCCGCCGGCGGCTCGGGCGCTCCGCCTCCCGGCCCCACCACGACGGGCTGCACCCCGGTGTAGTTCTCGCCCACCACCAGCACGAGGCCGTTGGCCCCTACGCTGTCGTCCTGCCGCGCCACGGCCCCGGGCACCGAGGCGGCGACGGTGGCGGCGCTGTCGGCGCGGTTCGCGCCGTGCAGCACCACCGACTCACCGCTGTCCTGGCGGTCGGCGTTGCCCGTGCGGGTGATGGTGAAGCCCTGTCCGGCCAAGTCCTCGGCCGCGGTGCGCGCCAGGCCTGCGCGGGCGGTGCCGTTGCGCACCTCGAGGCGGATCGCGTCCGGCGCCACGCTGACCTGCTGCGGCTCCGGGGCGTCGGGGCCGGAGTCCGGGCTGAGCGCGGCGAAGAAGCCCGGGAGGGCGGGCTCGTCGAGCACCACGACGCTCGCGCCGCCGCGGCGGGCCGCAGCGTCCGCGACCGGCACGGTGGCGAAGGCCAGGCCCCCACCGCCGGCGCCGCGAAGGCGCCAGGCCAGCCGCGCCAGGCCGAAGGTCGACAGGTCCTCGTCGGCCGTGACCGACGACGTGACGGCCGACAGCAGCCGCACGGCCCGGTCGGGGCGCAGGATCGTGCCGGGGGAGGCCACCTGCCGGGCCGCCTGACCGAGGAAGTACTGCTGCCGCGCGACGCGGTCCAGGTCGCCGCGGGGCAGCCCGGCCCGCTGGCGGACGAAGCCGAGCGCGTCGCCGCCGTCGAGCCGCTGCTGGCCCGCCGGCAGGTCGATCGCGGCCTGCACGTCCGAGACCGGCTCGCACAGGTTCACCTCGACGCCGCCGAGGGCGTCGGTGATGCGCAGGAAGGCGATGAAGCCGACCTCCAGGTAGTGGTCGACCTGCAGGCCGGACAGCTGCTGCACGGTCTGGACCAGCTTGGCCGGGCCGCCTCCGGCCGCCTCGCGCTCACCGAGCGCATAGGCGGAGTTGATCCGTCCCCGGCCGTGCCCGGGGATCTCGACCCAGGAGTCGCGCGGGAAGGAGACCGCGGTCGGCGTGCCACCGCCGGCGGGGACGTGCAGCAGCAGGATCGTGTCGGTGAGGGTGCTCTCGTTGCCGCCGCCCTTCAGGCCGGTACGGACCTCCGCGAGCTCCTGTTCGGTCAGCCCCTCGCGCGAGTCGCTGCCGACCAGCAGGTAGTTCATGTCCGGCCCGTCGACGTCCTGTCCCTGGCCGAGCGTCGCGACCGGGACACGGTCGATCCGGCGGTCGTAGTAGGCCAGCGTGCCGATGCCCGCGATGCCGAGCAGGAGGAGCACGACGAGGACGCCGGACAGCAGCGTGCGGCCGGTGCCGCGCCGCGTGCGGCGGAGGCCAGCAGCCTGCCGCCCCGACCGCCCACGGGGGTCCAGGCCGCCGGGCAGCACGGTGGGCGCGGCGCCTGACGGGCCGGCGCCGGTGCTGCGCGCGCCGGAGCGCTCCCGCTCCTTGCGGCCGCGCCGACCTCGGGGGTCGAACTGCGGCGGCAGCGGGGCGTCCTCCGGCAGCCCTCCCGGGCGGTCGCTCATCGGTCCTCCTGTTCGGCGGCGCCCGACCGGTGGGCGCCGTCCATTCTCACCCCTGGCCGGGGCGGGCGTGGGTGCCTGGTGCGGTGCGGCACGAGAGAGCCCCGCCACCAGGCTGGTGACGGGGCTCCTCGAGGTGCGGGACTACTGCTGGCCGGAGCCCTCGAGCTCGGCCCTGGTCGGCTCGGGGCGCTCCGCGGCGCGACGCTTGCTCTTGTCGCGGAGGAACCCCTTCTTGGACTTCGGCTCGGTGTCGACCCACTGCGTCATGTCGCCGTGGCCGCCGTCCGACGGAGCGCCGTGCGGAACCGGCTCACCGCTTGCCAGCTCCTTGTTGCCGTGGCCCGGCTCGGACGGCTCGACCTTGTTGAGGGCCAGCCGGTAGGGCACCGGCAGCGGCACGGTCTCCTCGACGAACTCGCCGGAGGGCAGACGCCGGATGGTGCCCGACTCGATGCCGTGGTGGACGAGCTCCTTGTCGCTCTCCTGCAGCCCGATGCAGATCCGCTTGGTGATCACGTAGACCACCGGCGGGAGCAGCAGCAGCGCGATGCGGCCGGCGTACGTCGTGTGGTTCACGCTGATGTCGAAGATCGAGGCGATGACGTCGTTGCCGCCGGAGATCCACAGGACCAGGTAGAACGACAGCGACATCGCACCGATCGCCGTGCGCACCGGCGCGTCGCGCGGCCGGTCGAGGATGTGGTGGAAGTCGCGGTCCCCGGTGAAGCGCTGCTCCAGCCACGGGTAGGCCAGCATCAACGTGAAGATCAGGCCCGGGATGACCACGGCCGGCACGATGACGTTGATCGCCAGCGTGTGGCCGAGCCCCGACACCTCCCAGCCGGGCATGAGGCGGGTGGCGCCGTCGAGCCAGCCGACGTACCAGTCCGGCTGCGAGCCCGCGGTGACCTGGGAGGGGTTGTACGGCCCGTAGAGCCAGACCGGGTTGATCTGGAACAGGCCGCCCATCGCGGCGAGCACGGCGAACACCAGGAAGAAGAACCCGCCGGCCTTGGCCGCGTAGGCCGGGTACAGCCGGCTGCCGACGACGTTCTCCTCGGTGCGCCCGGGCCCGGCGAACTGGGTGTGCTTCTGGTACCAGATCATCATCATGTGCGCGGTGATCAGGCCGAGCAGGATCAGCGGCACGATGAACACGTGGGCGATGTAGAGCCGGTCCAGGAACTCGGTGCCCGGGTACTCGGCGCCGAAGAACAGGAACGCCACCCACGTCCCGACCACCGGGACCGCCAGCATGATGCTCCAGGCGATCCGCAGCCCGGTGCCCGACAGCAGGTCGTCCGGCAGCGAGTAGCCGGCGAAGCCCTCGAGGATCGCCAGGATGAGCAGCAGGACGCCGATCACCCAGTTGAGCTCGCGCGGCTTGCGGAACGCGCCGGTGAAGAACACGCGCATCAGGTGCACGACGATCGACACCACGAACAGCAGCGCCGCCCAGTGGTGGATCTGCCGCATGATCAGGCCACCGCGGACGTCGAACGCGATGTTCAGCGTCGACTCGTAGGCCTCGCTCATCTCCACGCCGACCAGCGGCGTGAAGCTGCCGTCGTAGACGACCTCGGCCAGCGACGGCGTGTAGAAGAACGCCAGGTAGGTGCCCGAGAGCAGCAGGATGATGAACGAGTAGAGCGCGATCTCGCCCAGCATGAACGACCAGTGGTCCGGGAAGACCTTGTTCAGGCTGCGGCGGACGAAGTTCGAGCTGCCGAGGCGGTCGTCGACCCAGCGGCCGGTGGCGTTGGCGGCGTTCCCCGAGAGCGTCGAGGCCCGACTGGGCCGCGACGTGGCGACCGATCCGCTGGTGGTCATGCGCGCTCCCAGTACGAGGGGCCGATGGGCTCGTCGAAGTCGCCGTTCGCCACGAAGTATCCGTCCTCGTCGACGCTGATCGCCAGTTGAGGCAGCCGACGGGCGGCCGGGCCGAAGATGACCTCGGCGCCGCGGCTGGCGTCGAAGGTGGACTGGTGGCAGGGGCACAGCAGGTGGTGGGTGCGCTGCTCGTACAGCTTCACCGGGCAGCCCAGGTGGGTGCAGATGCTCGAGTAGGCGATGTGGCCCTGGTAGTCGTAGCCCTCGTGGCCCGGTGCCGGGGTGAACTCCTCGGGCCGCATCCGGATGAGCAGCACGGGGGAGTCGGCCCTCAGCTGCGGGTGGGGGACGTCGGGGAACACGCTCTCGACGGCGCCGACCTGCAGGTCGCCGAGGCGCACCGGCTGGCCGTTGCTGCGGTAGAGGCGCATGCCCTCGGTCCAGGCGGTGGTCTCGAGCTCGCGCTCCTTGTGCTGCCAGCGGCCCATGCCGAGCGCGAACGGCAGGGGGAGCAGCGCCAGCGAGCCGGCGCCGACGGCGAGCGTGCCGAGCAGGAGCGGGCGGCGCTTGATGTTGGCGTCGTCGAGCCCCTTCTGGATCGCCTCCGCGGTCGCGGCGCGCTCGTCGTCCGGGGAGCCGAACGGGTGGCGCTCCTGCACGGCCTCCTCGTCGACCATGAGCAGCTTGGCCCAGAGGACGGCGCCGGCGCCGACACCGCCGAGGGCGAGCGCCAGCAGCACGCCGAGAATGGGCGTGAACAGGCCGTTGTTCGGCTGCCCGAACTCCTGCTCGCCGACCAGGTACCAGACGCAGAAGCCGAGGACGGCGAGGAAGGACAGCAGGAACAGCGACGCGACCTTGCGCTCGGCGATCTTGGCCTCGTGCGGGTCGAGGTCCTCCTTGCGCGGGTGCATCTGCTCGTCGGAGGCGACCGTGCCGGCCGAGCTGCTCTCCTGCTGGTCGCTGCGGCCGCGGGCGGCCAGCGCGGCGGCGCTGTCGGTCTGCTGGAACGCGGCGTCGGTCAGGCCCGAGCCGCTCGTCTCGGCATCGGTCGGCGGCTGGGGGGGCGCCTGCAGCCGGTCCCGGATGGAGCCGGACGCGTCGGCCGACGTGCCCTTGGGGTCTTCGGGGGGAGGAGTCACGAGCGCGCACCGATCCAGAGCGTGAGGGCGACGAGCGAGGTGATGCCGACCAGCCAGGCGACCAGGCCCTCGGAGACCGGTCCGTACCGGCCGAGGTTGGCGCCGCCCGGGTCCTGGTGCTGGGTGATGTAGAGGACGTAGCGGGTGATGGCCCGCTTCTCCTCCTCGCTCAGCTGGCTGTCGCCGAAGCGAGGCATGTTGCCGGGGCCGGACTGCATGGCGGTGTAGATGACCCTGGCGCTCGCGGCCGACAGCTCGGGCGCGTACTTGCCGTAGGTCAGGGCGCCGCCCGATCCGGCGAAGTTGTGGCAGCTGGCGCAGTTCGTGCGGAACAGGTCGCCGCCGAGCTGCAGGTCGCCGTCCGCGAGGCTCACGTCGTCGGCCGGAGCCTCCGGGCCGCCGCCGTTGGCCTGGATGTACGCCGCGACCTGGTCGATCTCGGTGAGGCTGTACTTCGGCTCCTTGCGCGGGGACTGCTGAACGCCGGCGTGCAGCGGCATCCGGCCGCTCTCCATCTGGAACACGACCGACGCCGCGCCGACGCCGATGAGCGACGGGCCACCGCCGACACCGCCCTGCAGGTTCAGGCCGTGGCACGACGAGCAGCCGAGGTCGTAGATGCGCTTGCCCTCGCGGATCGCCAGCGACTGCTGGCCCGCGGCCTCCTCCTGGGCGGTGGACGGCGCGGCGAAGGCCGTGTACCCGAGTCCGACGACGCCGAGGGCGAGGGCGATCACGGCCGAGCCGGACAGGGCCTTGAGCCGGGCTCTGCCTCGACGGGTGGGTGCGCTGCTGCGGGAGGTCACGGTGCTCGGCCTCTGCTCGGTGGGGCGGGTCATCGGATGATGTAGATCGTCGCGAACAGGGCGATCCAGACGACGTCGACGAAGTGCCAGTAGTAGGACGTGACGATCGCGCTGGTGGCCTTCTCCGGGGTGAAGCGCCCGATCGTCGAGCGCATGAGCACGATGACGAAGGCCAGCAGGCCGCCGGCGACGTGCAGGCCGTGGAAGCCGGTGGTCAGGTAGAAGACCGACCCGTAGCCGCTCGAGGCGATGGTCAGGCCCTCGTGCACCAGGTGGCGGTACTCGTTCGCCTGGCCGGCCACGAAGATCGTGCCCATGACGAGGGTGAGCACGTACCACCGGCGCAGGCCGTAGACGTCACCGCGCTCCGCGGCGAAGACGCCGAGCTGGCAGGTGACCGACGACAGCACGAGGATCGTCGTGAACACCAGCGCGTAGGGGAAGTCGAGGAACTCGGTCCCCTCGGCCCAGACCTCGGGGCCGTTGACGGCCCGGATCGTGAAGTACATCGCGAACAGGGCCGCGAAGAACATCAGCTCTGACGACAGCCACACGATCGTCCCGACCGCGACCATGTTCGGTCGGGTCAGCGATCCGTGCGCCGGCACCTTCTCCAGCACGGAAGCAGTTGACACGCCGAGCATCCTGCCAGGTCTGGGGGCCAGCCACCACGCGGGGTGGCCCGGCGCGCCGCCGGCCTCGTCCGGGTGGCCCCGCAGGCCGCGCGGCCGGCCCTCCGGACACCTAGGATGACCCCGTGCCAGCGACCGGACAGGACGCCGTCGGCCTCCTGCTCGCGCACGGCGAGGACCTGCCGCCGTTCGGCGCCTGGACCGTGCTCACCGCGTCCCGTCCCGAGCTCGTGCCGATCGTGGCCGTGCTCGTCGTCGGAGGGGCGTACCTCTACGGCGTCTCCCGCCTGCGCGGCCGCGGTGACCGGTGGCAGCCCGGGCGCACCGTCTCGTTCGTCGCCGGCGGCCTCGGGACCGTGTTGTTCGCCACGTCGAGCGGCCTGGCCGCCTACGACACGACGCTGTTCGCGCCCCACATGGTCCAGCACATGCTGCTGACGATGGTGGCGCCGGTGTTCCTGGCGCTCGGCGCGCCGGTGACGCTGGCTCTGCGGACGCTCCCGGGCAGCCCCCGCGGCGCTCTGCTCGCGCTGCTGCACTCCCGGTTCGCCCAGGCGATGACCCACCCGATCGTCGGCTGGCTGTTCTTCGTGACCAGCCCGTTCGCCCTGTACTTCACCGGCTGGTACCCGGCCACGCTCGACAACCGGCTGCTGCACGAGCTGCTGCACGTGCACTTCCTCGTGGTCGGCTGCCTGTTCTTCTGGCCGCTGCTCGGGGTCGACCCGGTGCCCGGCCGCCGCGGCCACCCGCTCCGCATGCTGCTGGTGGCGACCACCCTGCCCTTCCACGCCTTCCTCGGCGTCGCGATCATGAGCATCGAGCCCGACGGCGCCGGGCTGCTGGCCGGCGAGCACTACCTGGCCCTGCACCCGGTGTCCGAGGCGGTCTTCCAGCAGCAGCTCGGCGGGGGGCTGCTGTGGGCCTCCGGCGACCTCGTCGGGCTGCTCTTCCTGGGCGTCCTGCTCACCCAGTGGATGCGGGCCAGCGAGCGCGAGGCCGCCAGGGAGGACCGCCGGCTCGACCGGCTCGACGCCGCCGCCGCGGCCAGCACGCCGCCCGCCCCGCGCACGCCGGTCTGAGCCGGCGTGGGCCTGCTCGACCGCCTCCGGCGCCGGCGGCCCGCCCCCGCCGTCGAGTACGACCCGCTCGACCCCCGTCTCGAGGTCTGCCTGCGCGCGGACGACGCGGCCCGCGCGGACAGCTCGGTGCTCGCCGAGGCGGCGGCGCGCGGGGTCGATGTCGACGCGCCGCTGCTGGTGCGCCACCACCTGGTGGGCCTGCCGGACGTGGCGGCGGTCGAGGAGGCCCGCCGCCTGCTGGCCCAGGACGGCTACGCGCTCGTCACGGGGCCGCCGTACGCGCGGCCGCTGGCGGCGCTGGCCTGCCGCACGCAGGTGCTGACGGCGCTGTCGGCCAGCCAGGAGCGCTCGCGGATGGCCGGCCTCGCGCAGCGCCTCGGCGGCGACGTCGCCGGCTACGACGCCCTCCGTCCGGCGCAGGAGTCCGCTGCCGGCTGAGCCGCGGCCGGC
Source organism: Mycobacteriales bacterium (assembly GCA_035540755.1). Taxonomy (GTDB): domain Bacteria; phylum Actinomycetota; class Actinomycetes; order Mycobacteriales; family SCTD01; genus DATLGD01. The sequence goes on from DATLGD010000031.1 coordinate 22,131, forward strand.
TGGCTACGATCGCGCCATGAGCTCCTCGGACCTGCCTCCGTCGCGCACGCACGTCGTCGTCGTCTACAGCGACGACCCCGCGGTGCGCCAGCAGGTGCGCACCGCAGTCGGCCGCTCTCCGGCGCCGGACCTCGGACGGATCGAGTGGGTCGAGTGCAGCAGCGGCCCCGAGGTGCTTCGCAGGGTCGACGGCGGCGGCGTCGACGTCGCGATCCTCGACGGCGAGGCCTGGCCGACCGGCGGCATGGGCCTGGCCAAGCAGCTCAAGGACGAGCTGGCGGACTGCCCGCACACGCTGCTGCTCATCGCCCGCCGCGACGACGCCTGGCTCGCGACCTGGTCGTTGTCCGACGGCGTCGTGGCGCACCCGATCGACCCGGCGGTGCTCACCTCGACGCTCGCCGACCTGCTCCGCGCGCGCGAGTCCGCCCTGCCCGTGCGCCGCGCCGTGTCGCTCGGCCGTTGAGCGCTGCCGGCCGGTGAGCGCCGCCCGCACCTGGCCGGCCGTGTTGTCCGCCCTCCTGCGGGGGGAGGCGCTCTCGGCCGACGACACCGCCTGGGCCATGCGCGAGGTCATGACCGGCGAGGCAACTCCCGCGCAGGTGGCCGGGTTCGTCGTGGCCCTGCGGGCCAAGGGTGAGACGCCCGAGGAGGTCGCCGGCCTCGTCGAGGTGATGCTCGAGCAGGCCCCTGCCGTGCCGACGTCGGCCCGCGTGGTCGACACCTGCGGCACCGGCGGTGACCGGGCCTCGACGGTGAACCTGTCGACGATGGCGGCCCTCGTCGTCGCCGGCGCCGGGGTGCCGGTGGCCAAGCACGGCAACCGGGCGGCGTCCTCGGCCTGCGGGTCGGCTGATCTGCTGGAGGAGCTCGGCGTCGTCATCGACCTGCCGCCGCCCGCCGTCGCGCAGTGCCTCGACCGGGCCGGCCTGGCCTTCTGCTTCGCGCCGGTGTTCCACGCCGGGATGCGCTTCGCCGCCCCGGCCCGGCGCGAGCTCGGCGTGCCGACGGTGTTCAACGTCCTCGGCCCGCTCACCAACCCGGCGCGCCCGGCTGCACAGGCCGTCGGGGTGTCGGACCTGCGCCTCGCGCCGGTCATGGCCGGCGTGCTCGCCGCCCGCGGCGCCGATGCCCTGGTGTTCCGCGGAGACGACGGGCTGGACGAGCTCACCACCACCGGCACGTCCACCGTCTGGGTCGTCGGCGGGGGAGCGGTGCGGGTGGAGTCGCTCGACCCCCGTGACCTCGGGCTCGCCCGGGCCTGCCTGGAGGACCTGCGGGGCGCCGACGCCGCCTTCAACGCCGACGTCTGCCGGCGGGTGGTCGGCGGGGAGCCCGGACCGGTGCGCGAGGCGGTGCTGCTCGGCGCCGCCGCGGCGCTGGCGGCGCACGCGGGCGGGGACGCACCGCTGCCGGACCGGCTGCGCGAGGGGCTCGAGCGCGCTGCGGCGTCCGTCGACAGCGGTGCAGCCGCGGCGGCGCTCGACCGGTGGGTCAGCGTCTCCCAGGAGCTGCGCGGCGCCTGACCCCCGTTGCGTCAGAGCCTCGGAGCACCGTCAGGCTCAGAAACTCTGACGCAAGGGGGATCAGCTCTCCAGGCCCAGGCTGAACGTCGCCTCGAGGTCGTGCCGGCTGTAGGCCTGGAAGGCGATGTGCGTGGTCGTCGCGAGGACGCCGTCGACCTTGTTGAGCCGGCCCGGGATGGCGTCGTGCAGCTCCTCGTGCCGGCGGACCCGCACCAGGGCGACGAGGTCGACGTCGCCGGCGACGGAGTAGACCTCGCTGACGCCGTCGATGTCGGCGATGGCCTGCGCCACCTCGGGGATGCGGTCGACGGCAGCGGTGACGAGGACGATCGCGGTGATCACGCGGGCAGCGTAACGGCGGCGACGGGGAAGGACAGCGGGGTGGACGTCCTGGTGTCGGGCGACGAGCGCCCGGGCCGGCGACTCGGTTCCGCGCTGGGATGGCAGCCGCCGGCGGGCGCGGTCGTCGCCCTCACGATCGCCGTGCTCGCGACGGCGCTGACAGGGTTGGCCGGCGTCGGCGCCGTGCGGGCGGCGGACGAGCGGGACGCCGACCGGGTCGAGCTGGTGGTCGAGGCGCGCAGCAGCGTCGCCGTCCGGCCGCGGGGGCGGGACGGCGTGCTGGTGCTGCAGGTGCGCAACGACGGCAGCCGTGGGGTCGAGGTGCGCGATGTGCAGATCGCCGTCGAGGGCGTGCGCGGGCGCGGGCCCGTCGAGCAGCCGACGATCGGCCGCGGGGCGACGATCGAGCTGGTGGTGCCGTTCGCGGTGACCGACTGCCGCGCGCTGAGGGAGTCGGGGCGGCTGGTGCTGCGGGTGCGTCCCGAGGGCCGCGCCGAGCGGGACGTCGCGCTGCCGGTCGGTGCGGGTGCTCCCGTCGCCGCCGGCCTGCTCGCCGCGGGCTGCCGGCCGGCGGCCGACCCCTCGGCCGTCGCGGTCGGCGTCCGCGGCCTGGGCGGCGACGTCGAGCGGACTGCGGCGGGAGCCCGTGGCGTGCTGCTCGTCGAGGTCCGCAACGAGGGCGCACCGCTCGAGTTCGCCCGGGTGAGCGCCGAGGTGCCCGGCGCCGCCTTCGAGGTCGTGGCGGTCGGCCCGCTACCCGCCGGCGGGCGCTCGGTGGCCCGGCTGCGGTTCGACGTCGAGGCCTGCGCGCTGCTGCGCCGCACCGGCCGGGTGGTGGTGACGGTCTTCCCGGACGGCGCCCGGCCGCAGGAGCTCGGCTTCCGCGCCACCGAGGACGAGGAGGCGCGCACCGTGCGCGACGTCGACCTCGACCTGGTGCTCGACGCGTGCCGGTAGGCGCAGGATCAGGCGGTGGCGCGGGCGGGCCGGGCCACCGGACGCAGGCCGCGCCGGTCCTCGAAGGGGCGGATGCCGGCCCGCGCGTCCTGCGCCGCCTCCAGCCACCCGCGGCGGCTGCCGGCGCCGTAGGCGGGCGAGGCGAGCTCGCCGTCGAGCCGGACGAGCCGGGTGCCGTCCTGCTCCAGCCAGCGCAGCACGCACTCCACCTCCTCCGCGGTCGCGGCCGGCAGCGGGCCGGAACCCGGCAGGACCGTCTCGGCGCTCGCGACCAGCGCGTCGACGTACGGGGCCGGGTGCGCCCCCCGCGGCACGGTGCCGGCCGCCACCAGCCGCCCGAGCCGGACGACGGCGAGCTCCCAGCCGAGGTCGGCGGCCGGCCGCGCCGCCACCAGCTGCGGCACCGCGGTGAGCGAGGTCAGGCGCTGCAGGCGGGCGGCGGCGCGCACGAAGGCGGTCAGCCGGTCGCGGCAGGCGGCGGCGTCCTCGAACCGCTCGTCGGCGGCGAGCACGGCGAGCCGGGCGGTGAGGGCGTCGACGACGGCGGACGGGTCGGCCCGCACCGCCTCGCGGAAGGCCGCGGTGTGCCGGGCGTAGGAGGCGACGTCCTCGCCGCCGGCTGCCGCGCCGAGGCACGGGGCGCCGCAACGGCCCATCTCGAACAGGACGCACGCCGTCGACGGCGTGCGCACCGACAGCCGGCCGGTGCACTGCCGCAGCGGCAGGGCCTCGTGCACGGCGTCGACGGCGAGCTCGGCGGCGCGGCGGCTGCCGAACGGGCCGAGGTAGGTGGCGCCGTCGTCGAGCACCTTGCGCACCAGCGACAGGCGGGGGAAGGGCTCGACGGTGAGCTTCACCCACGTGGCGCGCTCGGGGAACTTCGAGCGCCGGTTGTAGCGCGGCCGGTGCTCGGCGATCAGGCGCAGCTCGCGCACCTCCGCCTCGAGCCCGGTGGTGCACACGACGGCGTCGACCCGGTCGGCGCAGGCCACCATCTCGGCCATCCGCGTGCGCATCTCGCTGGCGGTGAAGTAGGTGCGCACCCGGCTGCGCAGGTTGGTGCTCTTGCCGACGTAGAGCACCCGGCCGCGGGCGTCCTTGAACAGGTACACGCCGGGGGCGGTCGGCAGGTGCTCGGCCAGGTGGCGCTTGCGGCGCTGCTCGGGGCTGACCTGGGCGGAGAAGGTGCGCAGCTCCTCCAGGCTGTGCACACCGAGGCCACCGAGCCGGGCGAGAAGGCCGTGCAGGACGTCGACGGTGGCCCGCGCGTCGGCCAGGGCCCGGTGGTTCGGCGTGGTGTCGGCGCGGAACAGCCGGGCGAGGGTGGCGAGCTTGCAGTCGGGCGCCTCGTCGCGGGTGAGCACGCGGCGGGCCAGCCGGGCGGTGTCGAGCGACTCCGGGCTCGGCCAGGCCAGGCCCAGCCGGTCGCAGCCGGCGCGGAGGAAGCCCAGGTCGAACGGGGCGTTGTGCGCCACGAGGACGGCGCCGCGGGAGAACTCGAGGAAGGCGGGCAGCGCCTGGTCGAGCCGGGGTGCGCCGGCCACCATGGCGTCGGTGATGCCGGTGAGCACGGCGATGAACGCCGGGATGGCGCCCTGCGGGTGGATCAGGGTCTGGAACTCGCCGAGCACCTCGCCGCCGCGCACGCGGACGGCGCCGATCTCGGTGATCTCGCAGCTGGCCGCCGACCCGCCGGTGGTCTCGAGGTCGACGACGACGAACTCCACGTCGCGCAGCGGCCGCCCGAGCTCGTCGAAGGTGCCCTGGACGGCGGGCAGGGACTGCCGGAGGACGGACGGGACGGGAGGGGCGAGCGACACACGGCGGACGCTAGGGCGGGCCTCTGACGGATCCGGGGAGCGACGCGCCCGCCCGTCGCGCGGCACCTCGCCCGAGCGGCGCGGCCGGCCTGCGGATAGGTTCCGGACGACCGGCGCGCCTCGCGCCACCCCTCCGGAGGCCCTTCTCGTGCCCGTGCCGACGCCCGGCGCCGACACCCGCTGGCGCTGCACCCTCTGCGGCAACCTGACCCGCTTCGACGTCACCCGCTCCACCCGCGCCCGTGAGTACGTGCACGTCGACCTCGCTGGCGAGCCGGTCGTCGAGGAGCGGGAGGTCCTCGCGGACGCCGTCGAGCACGTCACCTGCCGCTGGTGCAAGGCGGTCGACCAGGTCCAGGTCGTGCCGCGGCCGGCCGCCGGGGGGGCGCCGCCGTGAGCCCGGAGGCCAGCTGCCGCCGCGGCCACTAGCGTGCGGGCGTGGAGCCCGACGCAGCACCTGGCGGCACCGCTGCGGACGTGCCGCCGCGCGTACGCCTGCCGGACCCGGTCCGCGAGCGGGTCGTGGCCCTGGCCGGCGAGGCCTTGTCGACGCTGGCGCCCGAGATCGTCCCGCCGCCGCTGCGCGCGGTCGCGCGGTTCACACCGGCGAAGCGGGCGCGGCTCGCCGCGGGTGGGCTGGCGGCGGCCCTCGAGACCGAGCCGGCCTTCCGGCAGGCGGTCGCCGACCTCGCCCGCGAGCGCGAGCCGGTGCTCGCCGAGGCCGTCGTGGACGGCGTGCCGCTGCCGGCGGCACCGCCCGAGCAGGTCGCGGCGCTGGCCTACCTGCTGCGCCCGGCCGGCTGGCAGGGTCGGCTCGCCGCCGCCGCGGACGAGCTGGCCGCCCGGGCGGACGCCTCTGCCGCGGCCGCCGCGCAGGAGCAGGTGCACGTGCTCGTGGCCCAGCTCGAGCAGGGCAAGGCGGCGGCCCGCGCCGACAGCGGGCGGCTGCGCGCCGAGCTCGAGTCCGCGCAGAACGCCGCCGAGGCGGCGCGGGAGGAGGCCGCGACCTGGAAGCGCAGGGCTCGCGACCTCGGCGAGCGCGCCGCGCAGGCCGAGCGCGCGCTCGCTGCGGCGCCGGCCGAGCCGTCCCCGGCCGTTCCGGACCGCGCTGCAGGGACCCCGTCGGACACCGACCGTGCCGGCTCCGCTGCGGAGGTCCGGCGGCTGCGGGCCCGGGTGGCCGAGCTCGAGGCGGCGCTGGCGACCGCGCGCGGCGCGGCCCGCGACACCCGGCACGCGGCGAACGTGCGGCTGCGCGTGCTGGTCGACACGCTCCAGCGGGCGGCGACGGGGCTGCAGCGCGAGCTGGCCGTCCCGCCGGTCGAGGAGCGCCCGGCCGACGCCGTCGCGGCCGACCGCCGGATGCCGGCCCCGGCCCCGGTCCACCAGGGACGCTCGCCCGAGGACCCGGCGCTGCTCGACGAGCTGCTCACCGCGCCGTTCGTGCACCTGGTGGTCGACGGCTACAACGTCACCAAGACCGGCTACGGCGACCAGACCCTGGAGGTGCAGCGCGGCCGGCTGGTCGCGGGCCTGGGGACGCTCGCCGCGCGCACCGGTGCCGAGGTCACCGTCGTCTTCGACGGGCAGGACCGCACCGCGCCGGTGGCCGCCCCCACCCCGCGCGGGGTGCGGGTGGTGTTCAGCGCGACGGGCGAGATCGCCGACGACGTCATCCGCGCGCTCGTCGCGGCCGAGCCGGCCGGACGCGCGCTGGTGGTGGTCACCAGCGACCGTGCGGTGGTGGACGACGTCCGCGCCGCCGGCGCGCGGACGGCTCCGAGCCTGGCGCTGCTGCGGTTGCTCGAGCGCTGACGGCGGTGTCCGCCTCGGCGCCGGACAGGCAGCGCCCCGGTTTCTGTCGGAGGCCGTCCCTAGCGTCCGCGCCGCCGGTGAGTGCCGGTGCCCGACCACTTCCCCGGAGGATCTCGTGCTCATCGACTGCGACAGCTGCGCGGTGCGCGACCTGCAGTGCGGCGACTGCGTCGTCCCGGTGCTGCTCGGCGGGTCCGCGGTCGCGGCCGACGGCCCGCTGCAGATGGACGACGGCGAGCGCCGGGCGCTGGACGTGCTCGCCGACAGCGGCCTCGTGCCGCGGCTGCGCCTCGTGCCGACGGAGCTGCCCGCCGAGCTCCGGCCCGAGTCGTCACGCTCGGTGCCGATGCGCAGCCGCGGCGTGTCGTGACCGGTTCCACATGTGCGTGGCGGGTTGTCACCGTTCTGTCATCCGACCTAGGGTGAGGCTCGGCCTGGACGACAGACGGCGTGCCACAGGGGTACGCCGCAGGGCCACCGCCGAGTCCGCCGAGCTGCCCGCGAGGGCGCGGCGCGGAGCCGGGGAACCACGTTCCCTCCGGGGTGAATCGGCACCAGGGTGCGCGGCGCGAGCCGGGCACGAGGTGCCGTAGGGCTGCTTCCGGCCCGAACCCGTCAGCTCACCCGGTAGGCGGTCGACGGAAGAAGGAGAGCCGCCTGCCGTGGCGACACCTCACGCTGCCCGCACCACCCCGTTCGGCACGATCCGCTCGACGGCCCGGCACGCCAGGCCCGTGGTCTTCCCGCGGGCCCTCGGCATCGCCGGCCTCGCGACCGCGACCACCGTCGCGTTCCTGCCGGCCGGCCCGGCCCTCGCGGACCCGCAGCCCTCGGCCGGTCAGCTCGAGCAGCGGGTGGCCGACCTCGACACGCAGGCCTCCCTTGCGGTGGAGGAGTTCCGGCAGGCCGAGCAGCAGGTCGACGAGGTCGAGCGCCGCGCGGCCGCCGCCCGCGAGCGGGCGACCGCCGAGCAGGCCCGCCTCGACGCCGCCCGCGCCGAGATGAACGACGTCGTCGCGGCGGCCTACCGGCGCGGCGGCAACGGCCGGCTGGCGGCGCTGGTCGTCGACCAGGACCCGCAGGCCTTTCTCGACCGGGCGTCGACGCTCGACCGCATCGCGCAGAGCCAGGCCGAGGTGCTGGCCGGGATCCGGACCGCCCGTGCCCGCGCCGCCGCGCAGCAGGCCGCTGCCGAGCGGGAGCTCGAGGCGCTGCAGGCCGCGCAGCGGCAGCTGGCCGAGCGCAAGGAGCAGGTGGAGCGGACGCTGCACGCCCAGCAGGCGCTGCTCGCCGGTGCACAGGAGCAGGAGCGGCGCCGGGTCGAGGCCGACCGGGCCGCCGCCGAGGCCGCCGCAGCCCCTGCAGCGGCTCCGCGGGCCTCTCGCAGCGGCCGGGCCGCCGCCCCGGCGTCCGCCCCGGCGTCCGGCCAGACCTACAACGGCCCGGCCAGCGGCCGCGCCAAGGCGGCCATCGACGAGGCGCACCGCCAGCTGGGCAAGCCCTACCGGTACGGCGGCAACGGCCCGGACAGCTTCGACTGCTCCGGCTTCACCTCCTGGGTGTGGCGGGCAGCCGGCGTCTCGTTGCCCCGCACCAGCCGCGACCAGTACGCGCAGGGCCGCAAGGTGGCCCGCGCCGACCTGCAGCCCGGCGACCTCGTCTACTTCGGCAGCCCGATCCACCACGTCGGGATGTACATCGGCGACGGCAAGATGATCCACGCGCCGTCGAGCGGCAAGACCGTGCACATCACCGACCTGTGGCGCAACGACTACGCGGGGGCCACCCGCCCGTAACCCGCGCTCTCCTCGCCGAAGCCCTTGTCGCCGGGCGGGTTCGCGGGGAGACTGCGCCTGCGCCGCTCCCGTCGTCCACGTGGGTGCGGCGGCGTCGCGACCGGCTCCCGGTCGCCCGACGAGGCAGCCGGGGACGGGGAAGGGGCACCGTGCGCTCGCTGCACGTCGTCTCGCTCAGCGAGGACGGCCGCTACGTCCTGCTCGCGACGAGCAAGAACGCCACCGCCGGTGCCTTCCGGGTGCCGCTCGACGGCCGGCTCACCGCGGCGGTCCGCGGCGAGCTCCCGCGACCCGGCGAGACGGCGCCGCCGACGTCGTCGGTGTCACCCAAGGACATCCAGGCCCGACTGCGCGCCGGGGAGACGGTGGAGCAGATCGCCCGCTCGGCCGGTGTGCCGGCCGCGCGGGTGGAGCGGTTCGCCGGTCCGGTCCTGTCGGAGCGCGCCAAGATCATCGACGGCGCTCGTGCAGCGGTGCTCGAGCGCAGTCGCCGGGGCGCGTCCGCGGTGCCGCTCGGCGAGGCCGTCGACGCGCACCTGGCCGAGGTCGCCGGGCTGGAGCCCGAGTCGGTCGAGTGGGGGGCGCGCCGGCAGGACGACGGCACCTGGCTGGTCGACGTCTCCTACGCCGCGCGCGGGCGCCGCAAGCGGGCGTCCTGGCGCTACACCCCGACCACCCGCGAGCTGTCGGCGGTGGACGCGTCCTCGTCGGTGCTGGGCTTCGTCGAGCCGCCCGACTCCTCCTCCCGCACCGTGACGGCGACGGCGCCGCGCCGCCGCAAGGCCGCGGCCCGCCGCGCGCCGTCGCCGCCGCAGCGCCGCTCCGGCGCAGCGGACAAGGTGCCGTCCGCGGCGAAGGCGCCCGCGGCGGCGAAGGTCCCTGCGAGGGCGAAGGCGCCCGCTGCGACGAAGGTCCCTGCGGTGGCGAAGGCGCCGGCTGCGGCGAAGGTCCCTGCGGCGGCGAAGGTCCCTGCGGCGGCGAAGGCGCCGGCCGCGAGGAAGGCGCCCGCCGCGAGGAAGAAGGGGCTCGTCGGGGGGAGGTCGCCTGCGGCCGGCAGCCTCCCGCCCGCCGTGCAGCGGGCAGCGGCGCCGAGAGCGGCCCGCCGCTCCGCTGCCGCTGCGGAGCCCGCCGCCGCGCGGCCGCAGAGCCCACCGCAGCTGCGGGTCGTCCCCGATCCCGAGGCGCCGACCGGGCGGCGCGCCAGCGTCCCGGGCTGGGCCGACGTGCTGCTCTCGACCACGCCGCCGGCTCGCTCTGCGGAGCGCGACAGCGACTGACCGGCGTCCCCGCGGCGGTGGCAGCCAGGAGGGGCGGTTCGTCACGGTCGCCCCGTAGCATCGACCGGGTGAGCGCACCGGGCCGCGGGCGGCCTCGCCGTCGGGCGTCCTCGGACGTCGTCGCCCTGCTCGCCACGTGGCTCTGCCTGCAGCTGCTCGTGTCCGTCGTCGCCGTCGTGCTGCTCCAGCCCGGCGGCGGCCCGCCCGCCGGGCCGGTGGCCGACGGCGGGGCGGTGCGAGCTGCGCCCAGCGCACCCGAGCCCGACCCGCGCGCCGTCCGCGAGCAGGCCGTCCGCGCGCTGCTGGACGCCCGGGCGGCAGCCGTCATGAGCCGAGACCGGGAGGCGTTCCTCGCCGGAGTGCGGCCGGAGGACCCCGAGTTCCTCGGGCGGCAGGCGGCGCTGTTCGACAACCTGGCCGAGGTGCCCCTGTCCAGCTGGGAGTACCAGCTCGACCCCCGCACCGACCGCGGGCCGGACGCCGAGCTCGACGGCCGGTACGGCACCGGGCAGTGGTGGGCGCCCGACGTCGTCCTGAAGTACGCGATCGCCGACTTCGACCCGGAGCCCACCTACGCCCCGCAGCGGCTCACGTTCGTGCAGTCCGGTGGCACCTGGGCTCTCGCCTCCGACGACGACTTCGCCGAGGCGGGCGCCGCGAGCGCCCGCGGGCTGTGGGACGCCGGGCCGGTGGTGGCCTTCCGCGGCGAGCGCACCCTGGCGCTCGGCCACCCCGGGTCGGAGGACCTGCTGCGCGAGCTGGCCGCCGGCGTCGACGCCGCGGTCCCGCGGGTGAGCGCCGTGTGGGGCACCGACTGGAGCCAGACCGTCGTCGTCCTCGTGCCGGACGACCAGGCCGAGCTCGAGGAGCTGCTCGGCGGCGGCATCGACCTCACCCGCATCGCCGCCGTCGCGACCGCGGAGCTGACCGACCTCGAGGGCGGCTACCACCCGGTCGGCAACCGGGTGATCGTCAACCCGCCGAACTTCGCCAAGCTCGGCCGGCTCGGCCGGCAGGTGGTCCTCACGCACGAGACCGCGCACGTGGCCACCCGCAAGGCCACCGGGCCGGACGTCCCGACCTGGCTGGTCGAGGGCCTGGCCGACTACATCGGCTACCTCGACGTCCCGGTGCCGCTGACGACGGCGGCGCGCGAGGTGCAGACCGCGGTCGCCGAGGGACGCATCCCGGAACGACTCCCGGCCGACGCCGACTTCGACGGCGCGAACGAGGACCTGCCGCTGGCCTACGAGAGCAGCTGGCTGGCCTTCCGGCTGATCGTCGACACCTACGGCCTCGAACCGGCGCTGCGCTTCTACCGCGCGGTGGGGGCCAGCCGCGACGCCGGGTCGGACGTCGCGCTCGAGCGGGCGTTCGCCGACGAGCTCGGCACCAGCACCGCCGCCTTCACCGCCGCCTGGCGCGAGCACCTGGCGAGCACCTTCTCGTGAGCCGGCTTCCGGCCGCCGTTACGCTCGTCCTGCTGCTCGGAGCTCTCGGCGTCGCGCTGGCCGTCGTCGTGCCGTGGACGCCGCTGCCCGGCGCCGAGATCGTTCCGGACGCCGCACGCGACTTCACGGCCGCCGACCAGGCGCGGGAGGAGGCCTTCTCCGCCCGCATCCGACCCCCCGCCTACACCGCGCTCGGCCTCAGCCTGCTCGTCTCCCTCGGCCTCGGCCTGACCCCCCTCGGCGCACGGCTGGCCGGTGCGATCGGCGGCCACTGGACGTTGACCGTCCTCGCCGGCACCGCCGTGCTGACGCTGCTCGGCCGGCTGGTGACGCTGCCGCTCGCGGCCCGGGCCGAGGTGGTGCGGCGCGACGCGGGGCTGTCCACCCGCACCTGGGACCTGTGGGCGGTCGACCTCGCCAAGGCGTGGGCGGTGTCGACGGTGCTCACCGCCGTCGTGCTGCTGGTGCTGGTCGCGCTGGCCCGGGCGGCCCCGCGCACCTGGTGGGCCTGGGCGGCGGCGGCCACCGCGGGGCTGGTGGTCGTCGTGTCGTTCGCCTACCCGGTCGTGGTCGAGCCGGTGTTCAACCGCTTCACCCCCCTCGAGCAGGGGCAGCTGCGCGAGGACCTGCTGGCCCTCGCCGAGCGCGACGGCGTGCCGGTCGAGGACGTGCTGGTGGCCGACGCGTCGCGGCGCACCACCGCGCTGAACGCCTACGTCAGCGGCTTCGGCGGCACCCGCAGGATCGTCGTCTACGACACGCTGCTCGAGCAGGCCCCGCCGGCCGAGGTCGCCCTGGTCGTGGCGCACGAGCTGGCGCACGCCAAGCACCGCGACGTGCTCACCGGCACGCTGCTCGGTGCGCTGGGCGCGGCGGCCGCCGTCGTCGCGCTGGGGCTGCTGCTCACGTGGACCCCGCTCCTGCGTCGCGCCGGCATCGACGGCCCCGGGGACCCGCGCGCCGTCGCCCTGCTCCTGGCGCTCACCGCCGCCGGCACGTTCCTGTCCGCACCGCTGTCCAACCTGGTGTCGCGGCGCATCGAGGCGCGCGCCGACGTGTCCTCGCTCGACCTGACCCGCGACGTCGAGACCTTCGTCGAGGTGCACAAGCGGCTGGCGCGCACGAACCTGTCCGACCTGGACCCGAACCCGGTCGCGTACGCGTTGTTCGCCTCGCACCCGAGCACGACCGAGCGGCTGGCGCTGGCCCGCGAGTGGGAACGGCTGCGCGGCTGATGCGGACGCTGGTCCTCACCAACGACTTCCCGCCGAGAGCCGGGGGCATCCAGGCCTTCGTGCACGCGCTCGCTCGCCGGCAGCCCGACGGCGAGGTCGTCGTCTACGCACCCGGCTGGAAGCGGGCGGCCGAGTTCGACGCCGCGCAGCGCTTCCCGGTGGTGCGCCACCCGGGCTCGCTGATGCTGCCGGTGCCGGACGTGCTCCGCCGGGCCCGGCAGATCGCGCGCGCCGAGGGCTGCGACCGGGTGTGGTTCGGCGCCGCCGCACCGCTCGGGCTGCTCGCGAGGCCGCTCGGGCTGTCGCGCTCGGTCGCCTCCACGCACGGGCACGAGGTCGGCTGGGCGCTGCTCCCCGGCGCCCGGCAGGCGCTGCGCCGGATCGGGCGCGACGTCGACGTCGTCACCTACCTCGGCGACTACACCCGCCGCCGCCTCGCCCCGGCACTCGGGCCGACGGCGACCCTCGCCCGGCTGCCCAGCGGTGTCGACACGTCGCTGTTCAGACCCGGAGCCGGCGGTGCCGAGGTCCGGCGCCGGCTCGGCCTCGCCGACCGCCCGGTGGTGCTGTGCGTCAGCCGGGTCGTGCCGCGCAAGGGGCAGGACGTGCTGGTCCGTGCGCTCCCCGGGATCCGCCGCCGGGTGCCGGACGCCGCGCTGCTGTGCGTCGGCGGCGGACCGGACGCGCCGCGGCTGCGCCGCCTCGCCGCCGAGCACGGCGTCGCCGACGACGTCGTGCTCACCGGCTCGGTGCCGTGGGAGGAGCTGCCCGCGCACTACGACGCCGGCGACGTCTTCGCCATGCCGTGCCGCACCCGCCGTGCCGGCCTCGAGGTCGAGGGGCTCGGCATCGTGTACCTGGAGGCCTCGGCCACCGGGCTGCCGGTGGTGGCCGGCCGGTCCGGGGGAGCGCCCGACGCCGTGCTCGACGGCCGTACCGGGCACGTGGTCGACGGCCGGTCGGTGGCGGAGGTGGGCGACGCCGTCGCCGGGCTGCTGCTCGACCGCGACCGGGCCAGGGCCATGGGCCGGGCGGGGCGTGAGTGGGTGGCGCGCGAGTGGCGGTGGGACGTGCTCGCCGAGCGGCTGCGGACGTTGCTGGCCGGCTGACCCCGGACGCGACCGCGCCTCCCCGGCCGGGTGGCCGGGGAGGCGCGGTGTGGTGCCGGAAGCTAGGAGAAGCTCGCCGCCGAGATGCCGAACTTGCCGGAGCCGCCGAAGAGCCGGAAGCCGCCGAGCGTGCCGTCCGGCGCCTGCCGGGCGACGTAGATGTTGCCGTCGATGCCGAGGGCGTAGTGCCGGGTGTCGCCGTCCTCGAGGTCGACGGCCACCCCGGTGCGGCCCTGGACCCGCCCGGTCATCGGGTAGTCCTCCCGGTTGAAGTGGAAGGTCTTCATCGCGTCGGTGCTCAGGTTGCGGCAGGCACCGACGTCTCCGAACTCGGAGAAGGTCAGGGTCCCGCCGCAGGTGGTGTTGTCGGCCAGCTGCCACGGGCGTCCGCCGCCCGGGTTGAAGTACGGCCGGTTGTCGGTGCCGACGCCGATGTAGATGGCGTTGGCCCGGGGGTTGTCGTTGCTGTAGTCAGCGGCGTCGATGACCGACAGGCCGTGCTTGAGCGCGCCGCCCAGGCGGACGAAGTTGCCGATGGTCGGGATGCCGTCGCCGCTCGGCACCTGCCCCCAGGCCACCCAGCCGGCGTTGTCGTCGCCGCGGCAGGCGACCACGAACAGGTCCGCCGACACGACGGCGCTGACGCCGGCACAGCGCGCGTTGGCCTGGCCCAGGCGCTGCCAGCCCCGGTCGAGCGTGCGCACCCACAGCGACCGGTCGCCGCCGACGCCGACGAAGTAGTCGGCCTCGTAGCCGAGGGCCACGGCGGGGGCGTCGGTGAGGATGCCGCCGAGGTTGCGGAAGTTCGCCTCGTCGGTGTACTTGACCCACAGGCCGTTGTCAGTGCCGGTCACGGCGACGACGTGGACGGGGTTGGCGACCGAGGCGCGGAGGTCGGGGTCGGCGGCCGAGGCGGCGCTGGTCGGAGCGACGACGGCGACGGCGGCGGCGAAGCAGGCCGTGGCCGTGATCGCGCGCCGGAGCGAGCTGTGCATAGGGCTTCCTCCAGGTGTGCGCACCGGAGCGTCCGGGCGGCGGGGACACTGTGCCGCCGCCGGGTCCCGCTGTCCTGCGATTTGCGCGGAGTGGCCCGGTTGTCATCTGACTGTCACGGCCGTCGGGCGGCTGGTGCTGGACGCAGTCAGCCCGCCGCCACCACCTGCACGACGCGTGACCGGGCGACCGGGTCCTGCCACCGGCGCGCGCTGCGCATGACCGACAGCACGGCCAGGAGCACGATCGGCACCGCGACGACGAGCGGGAACCACGTCGAGCCGAGGTGCGACGACGACGCGATGACCACGCCGACCAGCGCGCAGGGGACGGCCAGCCGTGCGCTCGCGGCGGCGAGCGCACCGGGGGGCGCGACGGCGTCGCGCGGCCCGCGGAGGTCGGCGCGGTGCGGCCGGCGCACCGACGACGACAGCGACAGGGCGACGACGACCGCGGCACACGCCAGGCCGGAGGCGACGATCGCGGCGAGCTGCGCCCCGGTCGGGTCGTCCGGAGCACGCACTGCTGCGGCGGCTCCGGCGACGACGACGGCGAGCAGCACCGTCTCGCTCATCACGACGAGCTTGCTGAGCAGCAGCAGTCGCGGCTCGACCGGGAGCGAGGCCAGCCACACCGACCCCGCGGCGTCGAGGGCGAAGGCGTTGATGCCGAACAGCAGCCCGGCGCCGGCCGCGACCAGGCCGGGCAGGACGATGATCGACTCCCACGGCACCTGCAGCATCGCGGCGACGACGCCCGGGAGCAGCAGCAGGACGAGCCCGCCCCGGCGGAGGGCCGGCGCCCGCCAGACGCTGGCCCGGTCCATGGCGATGAGCTCGCGCAGCGCGCTGCTGTGCCCGTCCCGTCGCCGGACCGGCGAGGTGCAGCGCATGGCGAGCGCGTCGCTCGGCCGGCGCAGCGCCCACGCGCAGGCGACGCTGCCGAGCGCCAGCCCGACGAGTGCGGCTCCGAGGAGCACCAGCGTCACACGGAGCCACGGACCGGTGTCGCCGCTCCCGCCGGCGACGACCGCACGGACGACCGGGAGGGTCGGGCTGCGGTCGAGCACGGCCGGCACCGATCCGGTCTGGAAGGCCAGCAGGACGGCAAGGAGCAGCACGGCGCCCAGCGCGGCCACCACCCGCCGGCCGGTGCGGAACTGCCGTGCGCCGACGACCAGCCACGCGGTCGCCTGCCCGAGGACGGTCAGGCAGGCGACGAACGCGGCCGTGGTGGTCATGCCGAGCAGGAAGCTGCCGTCCAGGGTGAGAGCGGCGGTCAGCCCGACCAGCACGAGCAGCTGCACCGCCCAGACCAGGTTGACGGGGGCGAGCAGCAGGCCGCCGAGCAGGTGCGTGCGGGCCCGGACCGGGAAGGCGACGAGCTCGTCCGGCGGGACGACCTGGTGACCGCCGCCCGCGGTCAGCGGCGCGATGAGAGCGAGGACGCCGAAGCCGAGGAAGGCCCCGGGGGCGATCTCCACCGCCGTGGCGAGGATCGCCTGCTCGAGCACGGCTCCGCTGAGCACGGCGGCCCGCAGCAGCCAGAGCGCCGCGACCGCGGCCAGCACGGTCAGCAGCTTGGCCCCGGGGCTGCGCAGCATCTGCCAGCGCAGCGCCAGCAGGGCAGCGAGCTGGCGGAGCGCGCCCGTCATCGGATCAGGGCCCGGTACTTGCGCTCCCCGTCCGGGCCGGTCAGGTGGCGGGCCGGGGCGGCGCCGACGACGCGCCCGCCCTTGAGGACCACGGCCTCGTCGCACGCCTGCACGGCGAGCGGCAGCAGGTGGGTCGAGACGAGCACCGCGGCACCCCGCGCTCTGGCGTCGCGGACGACCTCGAGCGTCGCCTCCACCCCCAGCGGGTCGACGCCGTCGAACGGCTCGTCCAGCAGCAGCAGCTGCGGCTCGTGGAAGGCGGCCAGGACGACCGACAGCCGTCGGCTCATGCCGTGCGAGAAGCCGGAGGTGATGCGGTCGGCGGCCTCGTGCAGGTCGAAGCGCTCGAGCAGGAGCTCCGCGCGGCCCTGCCAGTGCCGCATGCCGCGCAGCCGGGCGGCCAGCTGCAGGTGCTCCCACGGCGTGGCGCGGGGGAGGAGCCCGCCGACGTCGGGGCAGTAGCCGACGGCGGCACGCACCCCGGCCGGGTCGGACGCGGCGTCGATGCCCGCGACGCGGACCCTGCCCGAGCTCGGTGGCAGCACACCGGCCAGCACCCGCATCGTCGTGGACTTGCCGGCGCCGTTGCGGCCGACCAGCGCCACCGAGGCGCCGGCCGCCACCGACAGGTCGAACCCCCCGACGGCGCGCACGGCACCGAAGTCGACCACCAGGCCGGCAGCGGACAGCACGGGTTCCACGCTGCTCCTTCGACCGGTCGTGGCGGGTTCCCGAGCATGGCGCACCGACCGGCCGGACGCCCACCGGGAGCGGCGCCCGCGGCGAGGGCGGCCCCGGAGACGCCGCGACCGGCAGCCTCGGGCTGCCGGTCGCGGGGCGTTTCCGGTGGGGGCGCAGGCCCCCGGGCGATCAGGAGACCGGACCGCCGTACAGGGCGTCGACGTCGGCCGCGAACTCCTTCATGACCACCGAGCGCTTGAGCTTCAGCGACGGCGTCATCTGGCCGCCCTCCTCGGTCCAGTCGACCGGCAGGATCGTGAACTTGCGGATCGCCTCGGCCTTCGACACCGCCTTGTTCGCCTCGTCGACGGCGCGCTGGATCTCGGCCGTGACGTCCTCGTCGTCGGCCGCCTGCTCGATGCTCAGGTCCTCGGGCTTGCCCTTGGCCTTCAGCCAGCCGGGCAGCGACTCGGCATCGAGGGTGACCAGGCAGCCGATGAAGGGCCGCTGGTCGCCGACGACCATGCACTGGCTGACGATCGGGTTGGCGCGCAGCCGGTCCTCGAGCACGGCCGGGGCGACGTTCTTGCCGCCGGCGGTGACGATGAGCTCCTTCTTGCGACCGGTGATCTTGAGGTAGCCGTCCTCGTCGAGCTCGCCGATGTCGCCGGTGTGGAACCAGCCGTCGTCGGTGAGCACCTCCGCGGAGGCCTTCTCGTTGTGCCAGTAGCCCTGGAAGACGTTCTCGCCCTTGATCAGGATCTCGCCGTCGTCGGCGATGCGGATCGACACGCCGGGGCCGGGGCGGCCGACGGTGCCGATCTTCATGTTGTCCGGCGTGCTGACCGTGGCCGGCGCGCTGGTCTCGGTGAGGCCGTAGCCCTCGAGGATGGTGACCCCGATGCCGCGGAAGAAGTGGCCCAGGCGCGCGCCGAGCGGCGCGCCGCCGGAGAACGAGTACTCGACCTTGCCGCCGAGCGCCGCCCGCAGCTTGGAGTAGACGAGCTTGTCGAACAGCGCGTGCTTGGCCTTGAGGGCGATGCCGGCGCCGCCGCTGTCGAGGGCCTGCGAGTAGGCGATCGCGGTGGCCTCGGCCGCATCGAAGATCTTGCCCTTGCCGTCGCCGTGCGCCTTGGCCTTCGAGGAGTTGTAGACCTTCTCGAACACGCGCGGGACCGACAGCAGGAAGGTCGGCTGGAAGCCGGCGAGGTCGGGGAGCAGGTTCTTGATGTCGGCGGTGTGGCCCATCCGGGCGCCGCTCTCGACGCACGCGACCTGCACGAAGCGTCCGAACACGTGCGCCAGCGGCAGGAACATGAGGGTCGAGCCCTCCTTGTTGAACGCCTGCGGCACGACGAGCGTGGCCGAGCGGCTGACGCCGAGCAGGTTGTGGTGCGTGAGCTCGCAGCCCTTGGGCCGGCCGGTGGTGCCCGAGGTGTAGATGATCGTGGCCAGGCTGTCGGCGCTGGTGGCGGCGCGGCGGGCCTCGAGCTCGGTCGCGGGGACGTCGCGTCCGGCGGAGGCCAGCTCCTCGAGCCCGCCGGCGTCGATCTGCCACACGTTCCTGACGTCGGGCAGCTCACCCTCGATCGCCCGGTACTCCTGCTCGTGCTGAGCGCTCTCGACGATGACGGCCACGGCGCCCGAGTCGCCGAGGTTCCACTGCACCTGCTCGGCCGAGCTGGTCTCGTAGATCGGGACGGTGACGGCGCCGGCCATCCAGATGGCGTAGTCGCACAGCGTCCACTCGTAGCGGGTCTTGCTCATGATGCCGACGCGGTCACCGACCTGGACGCCGCTGGCGATCAGGCCCGCGGCGAGGGCGCTCACCTCGGTGGAGAACTCCTTGGCCGTGACCGGCTGCCACCTCCCGTCGACCTTCCGCGTGAACAGCACGTGGTCGGGGGTGTTGGACGCGTGCTCGACGACGGCGTCGGTGAGCGTGGCGTCCTTGGGCAGGTCGACCATCTTCGGGGTGGAGTACTCCTGCACGGGTGGTCCCTCCTCGGGTGTCCCTCGTCGTTCGCGCCGGGCTGTGCGGCCGGGTGCGTTCTGCGTCACAACCTATCCCGATCAACGACGCGAGCGGTCGGCGCGTGCCCACCGGGCCGCAGCGCGCGCTCGACTGCCGCTTCAGGAGTCGGTCGGGCCTGCCGACGTCTTCCCCGTGGCACTCGACGCGCACACCCCTGCGCCGGTCCCGGGAAGCGGTCCCGACCTGCAGCCCTGCCCGCACTGCGGCGGTGCGGTGCGGCCGGGCGCACCCTGGTGCACCCAGTGCTGGGCCGACCTGCGCCCCGCTCCGGAGCCGGTCGCGGCCGCGCCGGCCGCCCCCGTCCCCGCCGACCGTGTCCTCACCGTCCAAGCCGCCCACGAGGCTGCCGACGGACCCGCCGAGGGGAGCCGCGCCGTCCGGCCGAAGCGAGCGGCCGGCGCGGCTCCCCTCGGCGGGTC
>DATLGD010000032.1:0-8305 GCA_035540755.1 Mycobacteriales bacterium
GCGCACGCGCCGGCCCGCGCCGCCGCCGACCCGGGAGCCGTCGTCTGCGGCTCCCGGGTCGGCGGCGGCGCGGGCCGGCGCGTGCGCGGGGCCGTGGTGCGGTCGGAGTCCGAGCCCGAGCCGGTCGACGACCCGCCCCGGGCGCGGCCGATGTTGGCGGCCGGTGGGAAGCGCTCGACCGGCATGCCGGCGGACGCGGCGTCGGTGTAGCTCTTCCAGATGCCGGCCGAGACGACGCCGCCGGTGGCCTCGCGCACGCCCTCGATCTGCAGGGTCTCGTTGCGGCCGGTGCCCACCCAGACCGCCGTGGACAGCTGCGGGGTGTACCCGGCGAACCAGACGTCGAAGTTCTCGGAGGTGGTGCCGGTCTTGCCCGCCGCCGGCCGGCCGCCCTGCAGGCGCGCGCGGGTGCCGGTGCCGGACTGCACGACGGTCTGCAGCGCCGCGGTGACGTCGGCCGCGACGTCCTCGGAGAACGCCTCCGAGCGCTCGGGCTCGTTGGTGTAGACCTCGTCGTCGCCCTGCCGGACGGTGTTGATGAAGTGCGGCACGACGCGCTGCCCGCCGTTGGCGAAGGCGGCGTAGCCGACCGCCTGGTCGATGACGCGGACCTCGTAGGTGCCCAGCGAGATGCCGCCCTCGGGGGCCTCGCCGCCGAGCGGGGTGGTGTAGCCGGCGGCGCGGGCGATGTCGGCGACCTTCTTGGTCCCGACCTCGAGGCCGAGCTCGAAGTAGGCGGTGTTCACCGAGTTGCGGGTGGCGTCCATCAGGTTCACCCGGCCGAAGCTGCGGTCGCCGAAGTTGCGGACCGGCTCGGGCACGCCAGGGAAGCGCTTGCGGTTGTTGCCGTCGAACGTCGAGCGCAGGCTGATGCCCTCGTCGAGCGCCGCCGCGAGCACGAACGGCTTGAACGACGAACCGGGCTGGCGACCCTCTCCCTGCGAGGCGTAGTCGAAGCCGGTGCCGGTGCTGCCGCCGTAGTAGGCGACGACCGCCCCGGTCTGCGGCTCGACCGAGACCAGCGCGCCCTTGGGGGCCAGCTCGTCTCCCTCCCCCGGGGTGCCGACGACCTCCTCGACCGCGGCGACGGCCGCCTCCTGCGCCTCCCGCCGGAGGTTGGTCGTCACCTCGAGGCCGGTCGGCAGCAGCTGCTGCTGGCCGCGGACCTCGAGGCCCGCCTCCAGCTCGGCCATCACCTTGGTGATGACGTGCCCCTTCGGGCCGGACAGGTCGTTGGCCTTGTCGGCCTCGGCCGCCGGGCGCACCGCGGGGTACTCGACGGTCCCGGCCTGCTCGGGCGTGAGCGCGCCGGTCTCGACCATGCCGTTGACGACGTAGCGCCACCGGTCCTGGGCCCGCTCGGGGAACCGCTCCGGGTCGTAGTTGGCCGGGGACCGGATGACCGAGGCGAGCACCGCGCCCTCGGACGGCGTCAGCTCCTCGACCGGCTTGTCGAAGTAGGTGCTCGAGGCGACCGAGATGCCGTAGGCGCCGCGGCCGAAGTAGATGGTGTTGAGGTAGTTCTCGAGGATCTCGTCCTTGGACTGCTCGCGGGTCATCTTCAGCGAGATGAAGATCTCCTTCACCTTGCGCGTGTAGGTGCGCTCGGAGGTGAGGAAGGCGTTCTTCGCGTACTGCTGGGTGATCGTCGACCCGCCCTGCTGGATGTCGCCGCCGCCGCGCACGTTGGTGAACAGCGCCCGGGCGATGCCCCGGGGGCTGATGCCGGGGTCGGAGTAGTGGCCGCGGTCCTCGGCGGCGAGCACGGCGTCGCGCACGTGCTGCGGGACCGCGTCGAGCCGCACCGGGATGCGGTTCTGGCCGCCGACGCGGCCGAGCTCCGAGCCGTCGGAGTACAGGATCCGGGTGGCGCCCGCGGTGGCCAGGGAGTCCGGCGGCGGAACGTCGGTGCGGACGTACGCCGCCAGGGCGACCAGCAGCAGGAGCAGGAAGGCTCCCGGCACGCCGAGCAGCAGCACGCGCTTCAGGCGCGGGCGCCGGCGCCGGCCGTGCGCGGGCAGGACGTCGTCTCGGCTCACGGTCTCCAGTGTCTCCCTGTCATGGCGGTGCTGGCCGCTCGGGTGAGCGGGGACCGCGGTCTGCGGGTGCCGCAGGCCCGGGCCGGGACGTGCACGGACAGCCGGCAGTCCCGGCATCCGGAGGTGACAACGCCGCGGCAGCGTCCGTTGTGCCCCGTCCGGCCGGGCGGACGACGTGCCCCCTGTCATAGCGCGGCACGGTTGCGCCGCCGTCCGTGCGGGGGCTACAGTTTCGAACGATGTATCGCCACGATACATCGGGAACACATGTCAGGAACGCGGCAGGGCGGGAGCCCGCCAGGGGAGGACGACGTGCTCGAGCTCGCCGTCCTCGGCCTCTTGGACTCCTCCCCCCTGCACGGCTACGAGCTGCGCCAGCGGCTCAAGGCCACCCTGGGCACCTTCCGGGCGTTCTCGTACGGCTCGCTCTACCCGACCCTGCGCCGCATGAAGGAGCAGGGCTGGATCTGCGAGGACGACGGCAACGCCGAGGTGGTGGCCGGTGCCCCGGCCCTCACCGGGCGGCGGGGCAAGGTCGTCTACAAGCTCACGGCCGAAGGCAAGGAGCACCTGCAGGAGCTGCTCGCCGAGGCCGGCCCGTCCGCCTGGGACGACGAGCCGTTCGGCATCCGCTTCGCCTTCTTCAGCCAGACCGACCCGGAGGTGCGCGTGCGCATCCTCGAGGGACGGCGGTCCCGGCTCGAGGAGCGGCGCGAGGGCGTCTACACCGCTCTCGTGCGCACTCGGGAACGGCTCGACCGCTACACCCTGCAGCTGCAGGAGCACGGGCTCGAGTCGGTGGAGCGCGAGGTCCGGTGGCTCACCGAGCTCATCGAGACCGAGCGATCGGCGCAGCAGAGCAGTCCGCCAGACCCGGCCTGACCGGCCCCCGCAGCAACGCCCGTCCCGCAAGAGACCGTCCGAGAGAGAAGAGAGTCCGCTCCATGGGTTCCGTCCGCGTAGCCATCGTCGGCGTCGGCAACTGCGCCGCGTCGCTCGTCCAGGGCGTCGAGTACTACCGCGACGCCGACCCCTCGAGCACCGTGCCGGGGCTCATGCACGTCCAGCTGGGCGAGTACCACATCCGCGACATCGAGTTCGTCGCCGCGTTCGACGTCGACGCCAAGAAGGTCGGCTTCGACCTGTCGGAGGCGATCCTCGCCTCGGAGAACAACACCATCAAGATCGCCGACGTGCCGCCGCTGGGCGTCGAGGTGCTGCGCGGCGTCACCCACGACGGTCTCGGCAAGTACTACCGCGAGACCATCGAGGAGTCCGACGCCGAGCCCGTGGACGTCGTGAAGGTCCTCCGCGACGCGCGGGTCGACGTCCTCGTCTGCTACCTGCCGGTCGGCTCCGAGCAGGCCGCGAAGTTCTACGCCCAGTGCGCCATCGACGCCGGGGTGGCGTTCGTCAACGCCCTCCCGGTCTTCATCGCCGGCACCCCCGAGTGGGCCGAGAAGTTCCGCGCCGCGGGCGTGCCGATCGTCGGCGACGACATCAAGAGCCAGGTCGGCGCCACGATCACCCACCGGGTCATGGCCAAGCTGTTCGAGGACCGCGGCGTCGTGCTGGACCGCACCTACCAGCTCAACGTCGGCGGCAACATGGACTTCAAGAACATGCTGGAGCGCGACCGGCTCGAGTCCAAGAAGATCTCCAAGACCCAGGCCGTGACGTCGAACATGAACCACGACATGGGTGCCCGGAACGTGCACATCGGCCCGTCGGACTACGTGCAGTGGCTCGACGACCGCAAGTGGGCCTACGTCCGGCTCGAGGGCCGGGCGTTCGGCGACGTCCCGCTGAACCTCGAGTACAAGCTCGAGGTGTGGGACAGCCCGAACTCCGCCGGCGTCATCATCGACGCGCTCCGGTGCGCGAAGATCGCGCTCGACCGCGGTGAGGGCGGCCCGGTCCACGCGGCGTCGACCTACTTCATGAAGTCCCCGCCCAAGCAGGTCCGCGACGAGCTCGGCCGCGAGATCCTCGAGGCCTGGATCGCCGGCGAGAAGCCCGGCGACGTCGTCGCCGCCGAGGTCGAGGCCGCCGTCGAAGACGCCTGACCTCCCGCACGTCCCGACGTGCCCGGTCCCTCCTCGCGCAGGGCCGGGCCGTCGGCGTTCGCTCGGGGCACTGCGCCGGCTGAATAGCCCGAACGGGTGGTCCTGCTGGTCATTCTGAACCGGGAGGGACCCCGCGCCGTACGTGGCGTGACGTGCCACGGGCCCGTGGCACGACCACGTCCCCGGAGGACCTCGTGCGCCGACGCCCACTGACACTCGCCACCCTCACCGCGGTCGCCCTCGGCGGGCTGCTCGCCACGACCACGCCCGCCATGGCCGCGCACGGCGGCCTGACCGTCACCGGCCTGACCGTCAACGACCGCCTCGTGACCTTCGTCGCGAACGACCCCGGACGCCTGCTCTCCGAGGTGAAGGTCACCGGCGTCGAGGGTGATCTGCAGAGCGTCGACTTCCGGCCCGCCACCGGCGGCCTCTACGGCATCAGCTCCTCCAGCGACGGCGCGCGCCTCTACCTGATCGACCCGGCGACGGGCAGCGCGAGCCGGGTCGGCACGACGGTGTTCGCCATCGGCGGGAACCTGGCGATGGACTTCAACCCGGCGGTCGACCGCATCCGCCTGGTCAGCGACGACGGCACCAACCTGCGCCTCAACCCCAACAACGGCGCGCTGGCTGCCACCGACGGCGACCTGGCCTACGTCGCGGGCGACCGCAACGAGGGCGCGACCCCGCGGATCGGCTCGGTGGCCTACACCAACAACCAGACGGCCGCCACGAACGGGACGACGCTGTTCGACATCGACGCCGCCCTCGGTCAGCTCGCCAAGCAGGACCCGCCGAACGACGGCGGGCTGCAGAGCGTCGGGGCGATCCCGCAGGGGACCAAGAGCCAGTTCACCGGCTTCGACATCTACCAGCGCGAGGCCGCGCGCGGCGGCCAGACCTGGGCGTTCGTGAGCCTGTTCGACAAGGGCCGCACGACGTTCTACGAGATCGACCTCGCCACGGGCAAGGCCAGGTTCTTCGCCGCCAACCCCGCCGACCCGGCCAGCGGCACCGTCATCGGCGGGCGTCCGCACGTCACCGACATCGCGCTGAAGCCCGCGCAGGGCAAGTAGCCCCCACGCTCGACGGCCCGGTCACCGCGCAGGCGGCGGCCGGGCCGTCGCGCGTCGCGAGGCAGGCAGCGCGTCACGTTCCGACCCGTCTGGTTCACCCGAACGGCCCCACTTCTCCCGACATGTTCCCAGCGGCGGCCTCGCCGGGCCAGACTGCGCAGCCGCTGCACCGGACCGGGCACCGACGACGTCCCCGGGACCGGGAGCAGCGCGCTGTCGTTGCCGGCCGTCCGGAAGGCTGTCCTGTGCACCCGTCTCGTCCCCGTCCCCGTCGCCGACTCGCCGCCGCCCTCACCGGGTGCGCGCTCGTCGCGGCCACCGTCCAGGTCCTCCCCGGCACCGGCGCGGTCGCCGCGGGGCCGAGCCTGACCGACGCGGCACCGCCGACGACGCCGGCCCGGACCGGTCCGCCGGTGTCGATCGCCGTGCTGGGCGACTCGATCTCCCAGGGCACCGGCTCCGACGACGGCGGGGCGACCGTGTCGGTGCAGGACGGCGGGATCGGCGACCCCCGGCCCCGCAACTCCTGGGCCACCGGGGACTGGCCCGGCCTGGACAGCTACCTGCAGCGGGTGCGGGCGCTGCCCGGCGGGGCGGGGACGGTCGGTCTGAACCTGTCCGCCAACGGCGCGAACATGAGGAACGACTTCCTCGCCCAGGCGCAGTCGGTTCCGGCCGGCACCGGGCTCGTCCTCGTCGAGATGGGCGGCAACGACCTGTGCCGGCCCACCGAGGCCGAGATGACGTCCGTGGCGGACTTCCGCGCTCAGCTGCGCGCCGGGCTGACCTGGCTGCAGCAGAACCGGCCCGAGACCCTGGTGACGGCCCACTCGGTGCCCGACATCTACAACCTCTGGTACCTGCGCGGCGCCGCGCACAAGGACGAGTACTTCGGCGTGTGGCCGTTCGGCTCGACGGCGGCCGGCCCGCGGGCCACCCGCGGCAGCAACGACAACAGCCCCTTCTGGGCCCGGCAGTTCTGGGACGGGCTGTTCGGCTCGGTGATCCCGTGCAAGTCGCTGCTGGTCGACCCGACGAACCCGCGCAACGCCGGCCCGACACCGACGGCGACGCACGCCTCCGAGGCGCGCCGGCTGCGGGTGCGCGCCCGGACGGCGGCGTTCAACGACGTCCTGCGGGAGGAGTGCGCCACGGTGCTGCGGTGCCGCTACGACGGCGGGCGCCTGTTCGAGTTCTCGGCCAACCGGGTCAACGGCGCGCTCACGCACAACACGTCGCAGTGGCGGTTCGTCGACCGCGACATCAGCACGCAGGACCACTTCCACCCCTCGTTCAACGGGCAGAAGAAGCTGGCCGCCGAGGCCTTCGCCGCCGGCTACGACTTCACCGACCGCGTGGCGCCCGTCGTGAGCACCGTGGCCAGCCCGGCCGCGAACACCCACGGCTGGCACCGGACCGACGTCACGGTGGCGCGGTCGGCCACCGACGCCGCGGGGGTCCGGGGCTTCGAGCACCGCGTGCACGCCCCCGGCGGCGCCGTCGGAGCGTGGGTCCGCACCGTCGGAGCCGGCGCACCGGCCGTCCCGGTCACGGCCGAGGGCACGACGCACGTCGAGGTGAGAGCGCTCGACGTCAACGGCAACCTCAGCGCGAGCCTGGTGCTGCCGGTCCGGATCGACAAGACGCTGCCGCAGGCGCATCCCGTGACACCGGCCGCGGGAGCGACGTTCGTCCAGCACGAGCAGGTCCGGGCCGAGTTCAGCTGCTCGGACGCCGGCGGGTCGCAGGTCGACACCTGCGTCGGCACCGTCGGCAGCGGGGAGCACGTCGACACCAGCACCGTCGGCGAGAAGACCTTCACCGTGACGGCCACCGACCGCGCCGGCAACGCGTTCACCACGACCCGCAGCTACACCGTCGTCGACGTGACGCCGCCGGGGATCACGATCGACTCCCCGGCCGTGGACGCCGCCTTCCCCCGGCACGACGTGGTCGCGGCCGACTACACCTGCACCGACGAGGTCGGCGGCTCCGGCCTGGCCCGCTGCGACGGCACCGTGCCGGACGGCGCGCCCGTGCCCACCGACGAGATCGGCGACCACACGTTCACCGTCCAGGCCGCCGATCGCGCCGGGAACACCGCGTCCCTGTCGCGCAGCTACACCGTGGTCGACGTGACCGCACCGGTCATCGAGATCGACTCGCCGCAGGACGGTGCGGTCTACGCCCACCACGAGCAGGTCGTCACCGCCTTCGCCTGCATCGACGAGGACGGCGGTTCAGGCGTGGCGCCCGGGTACTGCGAGGGCACGGTGGACGACGGCGAGCTCCTCGACACGAGCGCTCTCGGCACGCACGCGTTCACCGTCACCGCGACCGACCGGGCCGGCAACAGGGCCACGCTGACCCGCACCTACTCGGTCGTGGACGTCACCGCGCCGACGGTGAGCTCGCCGCACGAGGGCATCGAGTACAAGCTCGGGCAGCCGGTCGGGGCGGTGTTCACCTGCACCGACGAGGCTGGCGGCTCCGGTGTGGCGAGCTGCGTCGGACCGGCCGAGCTGGACACCTCCTCGATCGGCGCGAAGAGCTTCGAGGTGGTCACCAGCGACGTCGCCGGCAACCGGCGCACCGAGACGGTCGGCTACGTCGTCGTCTACGCCTACGGCGAGATCCGCCAGCCGATCAACCGCGACGGGTCGAGCGTGTTCAAGGCCGGCAGCACCGTGCCGGTGAAGTTCCAGGTGACCGACGCCGCGGGCGTCCCGGTGGACACGGCCACGGCCCGGCTGTCCACGCTGCGCAGCTACGACGGGCAGAGCCCTCCCGAGGAGGAGCAGGAGACCACCAGCACCGCCGCCGCGACCAGCGGCAACCTGTTCCGCTACGACAGCACCGGCCAGCAGTACGTCTACAACCTGGCGACCAAGGGCCTGCTGCCGGGCGCCTACCAGGTCTTCATCCGGCTCGACGACGGCAAGGAGCACACCGCCCTGTTCACGCTGCGGTCGTAGTCCACAGACCGCTGTGCGGCAGGCTCCGAGTCCGATAGCGTCGGCGCCGCGACCAGCAGGGGCGGGCCGGACCGACCGGCGGGGCGGGGACGCAGGAGGGCCACGCGTGCTCGTCCTCTACGTCCTCGGCGGCGTCGGCCTGCTGC
>DATLGD010000033.1:0-35699 GCA_035540755.1 Mycobacteriales bacterium
CGGGGTCGCCGGGGTCGTACGCCGGGGCGACCGGCACGGCCGGCTCGACCGCCAGCGCGACCGGCTCCGCCGTCGGGGTGGCAGAGGGGAGAACCGGCACCGCCGCGGTCGGCTCGTCGGCGCCGGACAGCGACGTCGCCGCGGCCACGGCAGCCAGCAGGACCCCCGCCGCGTCGGTCGCCGCCCTCGCGGCGGGTCGCCGGAGGTCCGCGGCCATGCCCCATGGTGCCTGCCGCCCGGCCGGCCGCGCGTGGCGCGCGCTCACAGCGACCTGCCGAGGCGGGCCCTGGGTCCTCGCACCTGCCCCCTCCGACGCTGGACGCAGCGAGGGCAGCAGCCCTCCCCGACGGCGTCAGCCGTCGAGCTCGAACCAGACCACCTTGCCGCCGGTCACCGGCGTCACGCCCCAGCCGGTGGCGAGGGCCGCGAGCAGGCGCATGCCCCGGCCGCCCTCGTCGGCCGGGCCGGCCTCGCGGGGCTGCGGGATGCCGGTGCCCTGGTCCTGCACCTCGACCCGCAGCCGGCCGTGGGCGGCCTGCGCCCGGATCTGGATCTGCCCGTCGCCGTGCACGAGGGCGTTGGTGACCACCTCGCTGGTGAGCAGCTCGGCGGTGTCGCAGAGCCCCTCGAGCCCGGCCGGCCCGCACAGGGCGGCCACGGTGCGCCGGGCGGCGGCCACCGACACCCGCAGCGCCGGCAGGGACAGCACCGCCTCGCCGGCCAGCGGACCGGGGGGATCCGGGCCCGGCGACTCCGGTGGCGGCGACGTCATGCCGTGCTGGTGCCCACGTTCGGGGGCAGGGACACGACCCGTGCGGCTACCGGGGCGCGGGCTGGGCCAGCACGACGTCCTCGCGCGGGGTCAGCGGCGGGGCCGACGGCTCGTGCCGCAGCTCGTCGACCCGCACCAGCGCGATGCCGGCCACGACCAGGGCGGCGCCGACCAGCTGCACCGGGGACAGGACCTGGCCGAGCAGCAGCCAGGCGAACACGACGGCGAACAGCACCTCGGTGAGCCCGACGAACGAGGCGACCTTGGCCCCCAGCAGGCGGGCGGCGACGATGCCGGAGACGTAGGCGAGCACGGCCGCGACCAGCGCCAGCCCGAGCACCGGCACCAGCCAGCTGACCGGGGTGTCGAGCAGGACGACGTCGGTGCGCGGTGCGGCCAGCGGCATGACGCCGACCGCGCCGGCGAGCACCAGCACGCCGCCGCCGACGGTGAGGCCGCCCCAGGCGACGACCAGCGGCGGCAGCGCGTCGTCGGTGCCGGCGGACAGCACGAAGTAGGTGGCCAGGCCGACCGCGGCGCCGAGGCCCCAGAGGACCCCGACCAGCGAGAGCTCCTGGTCGCCCAGCACGTCGAGCACGAGGACCAGCCCGCCGACCGCGACGGCGGCGCCGCCGACGGTGAGCGCCCGCGGCCGCTGGCCGCGCCGCAGCCACAGCCAGCCGACGACGAGCAGCGCCCCCGAGTACTCGAGGAGCAGTGCGACGGCCACCGACAGGTGCTGGACGGCGTTGAAGTAGCAGAGCTGGGCCCCGGCCACGGCGGCGATGCCGTAGACGGTCAGCCGACCGGTGCTGCGCCGCAGCAGGGCCCCGTGCCCGCGCAGCTGCAGCAGCGCGAGCGGGGTCAGCACCGCCGCGGCGAGCAGCACCCGCACGGTGACCGCGGAGCCCGGCGTCCAGCCGGCCTCGAGCAGGCTGGCCGCGAAGGCGCCGGACGTGCCGAAGGTGGCCGCGGAGAGCAGGGCGAGGCCGAGGCCGGCTCCTCCGGCGGTGCGCTGGTCCACGGGCCTGCCTCTCGAGTGCAAGGGGTGTACGGGCTTATGCTCCTGACGACGCTAGATGTCGCCCTGTAAGGAGTCAAGGTGCTTTTCGCTCATGACACCGAGGCGGCGCTCACCGCGGCCGCGGCGCTGGTCAACACCGACCAGCCGGGCGAGGACGGCCTGCCCGACCGGCTGGCGCTCGAGGCGTTCCTGCAGGAGTGGGGGTGGACCGGCGTCCACCACGGGGACGCGCACGAGCTCGACGCCGTCCGCGCCCTGCGGCCGCGCCTCCGGCTGCTGTGGCAGGGCGACGAGGACGTCGTCGCCGAGCTGGTGAACGCGCTGCTGCGCGAGGGCGGGGCCCTGCCGCAGCTGGTCACCCACGACGACTGGGGCTACCACCTGCACGCCACCCCGCTGGACGCCCCCCTGGCCGACCGGATGGCGGTCGAGGCGGCGATGGCCCTCGTCGACGTCGTCCGTCAGGGCGAGCTCGACCGGCTCCGGGTCTGCGGCGCCGACCACTGCGGCGACGTGCTCGTCGACCTGTCGAAGAACCGCTCCCGCCGCTACTGCAGCACCTCGTGCTCGAACCGGGTCAACACCGCCGCCTTCCGGGCGCGGCAGTCCACCGGTTGACCTGGTGCACCGGCGCCAGGTCAGGAAGCGGCGGCGCGCACCGGCAGCGGCACGCTGCGGGCCAGGTCGAGCGCCTCGGCGAACTCCGCCCGGCGGGACAGCAGCGCCCGGAACTTCATGATCCGTCCGGGCAGGTCGAGGCCGAGCGCCCCGGCCAGCCGATCGCCGCGCCGGTAGAGCACCAGCCACGGACCGTCGGCCTCGCCGAGCACCTCGGCGTCGCCCGCCGGCAGCCCGACCATCTGCAGCCTGCGGCCGTAGAGGTCCGACCAGAAGTACGGCACGCCGGTGTACTGCCGCACCGGCTCCCCGCGCAGCGCGGCGACCGCGTTGGCGCCGGCGAGCGCCCCCTGCTCGGCCGCCGAGGTCCAGTGCTCCAGCCGCACCCGTCCGTGGGTCGGGTGGTCGACGCTCGCGACGTCGCCGGCCGCCCACACGTGCGGGTCGCTGGTGCGCAGGTCGCTGCCGCACACGACGCCGTCGCCGAGGTCGAGCCCGGAGGCCTCGAGCCAGCCGGTGGTCGGCTCGGCGCCGATGCCGACCACGACGAGCTCGGCCGGCAGCCGGGTGCCGTCGGTCAGGACGACGGCGCTCACCCGGCCCTCGCCCTCGAGCCGGGCGACGCCGTGCCCGCACCGCAGGTCGGTGCCGGCGGCGGCGTGCAGCCGGGTGCACCGCTCGGCGGCGACGGCGCCGACCGCCCGCTCGAACGGTGCTGAAGCGGCCTCGACCACGGTGACCGGCAGGCTGCGCTCGCGTGCGGCCGAGGCCACCTCGCTGCCGATGAACCCGGCGCCGACCACCACCGTGCGCGCGCCGGCCTCGAGCGCCGTGCGGACCTGCGTCGCGTCGTCGAGGGTGCGCAGCGCGTGCACCCCCGCCAGCCGCTCGCCGGGCAGGTGCCGGGCGTGCGCCCCGGTGGCGACGACGAGCGCGGCGTAGGGCAGCCGCTCGCCGCCGGCGAGCAGCTCGCGGGCGGCGAGGTCGACACCGGTCGCCGGTGTGCCGAGCCGCAGCTCGATGCCGAGGTCGGCGAGCTCGGCCGCTGTCCGGAACGACGGCGGGTCGCCGGCCGCGCCGAGGAACGCCTTGGACAGCGGCGGCCGGTCGTAGGGCAGGTGCTCCTCCGCCCCGACCAGGACCACGCGTCGGTCGCCCGCCCGGCGCGCGGCCTCGGCGGCCCGGAGGCCCGCCAGGCTCGCGCCGACCACGACGACGGGGGCCTCCACGTCAGCCCTCGAGGGTCAGCGCACCGGTCGGGCAGGCCGCGACCGCCTCCTCCATCTGGCCGCGCCGGTCCTCCGGCGGCTCGGGCTGCAGCAGCTGCAGGGCGCCGTCGTCCCCGACCTCGAAGACGTCGGGTGCCACCGCCTCGCACATGCCGAGCGAGGAGCACTTGCCCTGGTCCAGGACGATCCGCACGTCAGGCCTCCGGGGTGAAGCGGGCGGTCATCGCGTTGACGCCGTGGAAGAAGTTGCCGGTGCTGTAGACCGGCTCGCCGACGACCTCGAAGTCGGGCAGCCGGGTGAGCACCTCGCGGAACAGGGCCGCGAGCTGCCGCCGGGCGAGCTGGTTGCCCAGGCAGTGGTGGATGCCGCCGCCGCCGAAGGACACGTGCGGGTTCGGCGAGCGCGAGAGGTCGAAGCGCTCGGGGGCGGTGAAGACGTCGGTGTCCCAGTTGGCCGAGGCGTAGAACATGATCACCTTGTCGCCCTCGGTGATCGACCGGCCGCCGAGCTCGCAGTCGCGCGCGGCGGTGCGGCGGAACGTCATGATCGGGGTCGCCCACCGGACGATCTCCTCGACCGCGCCGGCCATCCGCCCGTCGAGGTCGGCGCGCAGCCACTCGCGCTGCTCGGGGTGGTCGCTGAGCGCCTGAAGGCCGTGGCTGGTGCTCTGCCGGGTCGTGTCGTTCCCGGCGATCATCAGCAGCCCGAAGAACGACACGATCTCGTCGTCGGTGAGCCGCTCACCGTCCACCTCGGCCTGCACGAGGGCGGTGAGCAGGTCGTCCTGCGGCTCGGCCCGCCGTTCGGCGATGAGCTCCGTCGCGACCTCCCGCATGGTGTGCGTCGCCTGCATCAGCCGGCCGAGCGGCTCGGCGCCCTGCATCAGGTCGTCGTCGCGCCAGCCGCCGGCGAACTGCGCCTCGTGGGCGACGGTGCGGCGGTGGCGGTCGGGGATGCCGACCATGTCGCAGATGTTGTGCATCGGCAGCAGCGCCGAGATCTCGGCGACGACGTCGACCTCGCCCTTGCCGGCGATGTCGTCGACGATGCGGCGGGCGTTGGCCTCGATGCGGTCGCCGATCCGGGCCATCTGCCTCGGCGTGAACGCCGACGAGAGCAGGCGGCGGACCTTCGTGTGCCGGGGCGGGTCCATCGCGATGAACCCCTGCCCGGCGTCGAGCAGCTCCTGCGGCATCGACTCGAACACGATGCCCTGACCGGACACGAAGTCCTCGTGCCGCCGGGTGACCTCCACGAGGTCGGCGTGCCGCACGACCGCCCAGAAGCCCTGGTCGTTCGGGTCCTCGAACAGCCCGTTCTCGACCGGGCGGTGCCAGCTCACCGGGCGCTCGCGGCGCAGCTCGGCGAAGACCCGCTCGCGGTCCGCGGCCGTCCCGGACCAGAAGGCCAGCGAGGACAGGTCAGCGGGGTCGTAGGGGCGCTCGGCGCGCGGGACGGCGGTGGCGGTCATCGGACCTCCGGGTGTCGGGGAACGCTCACTGTCCGACAAAAAGGCTGGATCTGTCAAGAGACCTGACGTTGCGTCCGGCGATGTCGTCGGACACCATGGTCCGGTGCTGACCGCCGCCGACATCCGCGCCGAGGCCCGTCTCCGGGTCCGCGGGGCGATGCTCGACGCCGCGCACGAGCTCGCCGTCGAGCGCGGCTGGGGCGGCGTCCGGATGGGGGCGATCGCGGCCCGGGTCGGCGTGAGCCGGCAGACGCTGCACGCCGAGTTCGGCACCAAGGAGGCGCTCGGCGAGGCGCTGGTGCTGCGGGTCACCGACCGCTTCCTGCTCGGCGTCGCCGAGGCGCTCGAGCAGCACGGCGACCGGCTCGGTGAGGCGGTGCGGGCCGCCGTCACGTACACGCTCCGCGGCACGTCGTCCGACCCGCTGCTGCAGACCGTGCTGACCAGCACCCGCGGCGCCGGCGACGAGACGCTGCTGCCGCTGCTGACCAGCCGGGGCGAGCCGCTGCTGCACCGGGCGAGCGACGTGCTCGGCGCCTGGGTCCGGCAGAAGCGCCCCGAGCTCGATCCCGACGTCGTGGCCGACGTCGTCGACAGCGTCGTGCGCCTGGTCGTGAGCCACGCCGTCCTGCTGCTGGACCCCCCCGACGTGGTCGCGGACCGGCTCGCGAGGCTGGCCGAGCGGGCGCTGGGCGAGCGCCCGGCCTGAGCCGGCTGACCGCCGGCTGCCCGCGGTGCTCTACTGCGCAGATGGACCGACTGCAGCACTGGATCGGCGGGCGCAGCGTCGCCGGCATCTCGGGGCGCGCCGCACCGGTGACCGACCCGGCGACCGGGGCGCAGACCGCGCTGGTCGACCTCGCCTCTGCGGGGGAGGTCGACGCGGCGGTGGCCGCGGCGCGAGCGGCCTTCCCCTCCTGGCGGGACACCCCGCTGTCCCGCCGCGCGGAGGTCCTGTTCGGCGTCCGCGAGCAGGTCGACGCGAACCGCAAGGAGCTCGCGCAGGTCCTGTCCGCCGAGCACGGCAAGGTCCTGTCCGACGCGCTCGGGGAGATCGCCCGCGGGCTCGAGAACGTCGAGTTCGCCTGCGGGATCCCGCACCTGCTCAAGGGCGAGTTCTCCGAGCAGGCAGCCACCGGCGTCGACGTGTGGTCGCTGCGGCAGCCGCTCGGCGTCGTCGCCGGCATCACGCCGTTCAACTTCCCGGCGATGGTCCCGATGTGGATGTTCGCCGGCGCGCTGGCCTGCGGGAACGCCTTCGTGCTCAAGCCGTCGGAGAAGGACCCGTCGGCGTCGCTGTTCCTGGCCGACCTGCTGGCCCGCGCGGGCGTGCCCGACGGCGTCTTCAACGTCGTGCACGGCGACCGGGAGGCGGTGGACCGCCTGCTCGAGCACCCGGACGTCGCCGCGGTCAGCTTCGTCGGCTCGACCGCCGTCGCCCGGCACGTGTACGAGACCGGCACCCGCCACGGCAAGCGGGTGCAGGCGCTCGGCGGCGCCAAGAACCACATGGTCGTGCTGCCCGACGCCGACCTCGACATGGCGGCCGACGCCGCCGTCTCGGCCGCCTACGGCTCGGCCGGCGAGCGCTGCATGGCGGTCTCGGTCGTCGTCGCGGTCGGCGGGGTCGGGGACGCGCTCGTGACGGCGATCGCCGACCGGGCGCGGGCGCTGACGGTCGGGCCGGCGTCGCACGACGCCAGCCAGATGGGGCCGCTCATCACCGGCGAGCACCGCGACCGCGTCGCCTCCTACCTCGACGTCGCCGACGGCGCCGGGCGGGTCGTCCTCGACGGGCGCGACGACGACGCCACCGCCGGGGACGGCTTCTTCCTCGGCGCCTCGCTGGTCGACCACGTCGCCCCCGGCAGCCCGCTGCACACCGACGAGGTGTTCGGGCCCGTGCTGTCCGTCGTCCGGGTCGACACCTACGACGAGGCGGTCCGGCTCGTCGACGAGCACCCCTACGGCAACGGCGTCGCCCTGTTCACCAGGGACGGCGGCGCGGCCCGTCGCTTCGCCTCGGAGGTGCAGTGCGGCATGGTCGGGATCAACGTCCCGATCCCGGTGCCGGTCAGCTACTACAGCTTCGGCGGCTGGAAGGCGTCGCTGTTCGGCGACCTGCACATGTACGGGCCGGACGGGATCCGCTTCTGGACCCGCAGCAAGGTGGTCACCTCGCGCTGGCCCGACCCGGCGACCAGCTCGGTCGACCTCGGCTTCCCGCAGGTGCGCTGATGGGCGACGACCTGCTGGCGCGGCACCGCGCCGTCCTGCCGTCGTGGATGGCGCTGTACTACGACCAGCCGATCGAGATCGTCAGCGGCAGCGGCAACCGGCTCACCGACGCCGACGGCAACACCTACCTCGACTTCTTCGCCGGCATCCTCACCAACATGGTCGGCTACGACCTGCCCGAGCTGCGCGACGCCGTCCTGACCCAGCTGGGCAGGGGCGTGGTGCACACCTCGACCCTGTACCTGCTCCGCGGGCAGGTCGAGCTCGCCGAGCGCATCGCCGGGCTCTCGCGCATCCCCGACGCCAAGGTGTTCTTCACCAGCTCCGGCACCGAGGCCAACGAGGCCGCACTGCTGCTGGCGATGACGGCCCGCCGCAGCAACCAGGTGATCGCCCTGCGGAACAGCTACCACGGGCGGAGCTTCGCGACGGTGGGCGTGACCGGCAACCGCAGCTGGTCGGCGAGCAGCTTCTCGCCGTTGCAGGTCGTGTGGGCGCAGGGCGGCTACCGGCTGCGCAGCGCCCTCCGCGACCTCGACGACGACGCCTACGTCGACGCCTGCGTTCGTGACCTCCGGGAGCTCGTCGACGTCGCCACGGCGGGCGACGTCGCCTGCATGATCGCCGAGCCGGTGCAGGGCGTCGGCGGCTTCGCGGTGCCGCCGGACCGGCTGCTCGCCGAGTACAAGGCGGTCTGCGACGAGCACGGGATCCTGTTCGTCAGCGACGAGGTGCAGACCGGCTGGGGCCGCACCGGCGAGCACTTCTGGGGCATCGAGGCCTCCGGCGTCGTGCCTGATCTGATGACCTTCGCCAAGGGGCTGGCCGGCGGCTGGGCGATCGGCGGCGTCGTCGCCCGCGGCGACCTCATGGACGGGCTCGGCGCCAACTCGATCTCGACGTTCGGCGGCAACCCCGTCGCGACGGCCGCCGCGAGCGCTGTCCTCGACTACGTCCTGTCGCACGACCTGCAGGCCAACGCCGCCACGCTGGGCGCGTTGATCCGGCACGGGCTGCAGGACGCCGCCGAGCGGCTGCCGCTGGTGGCCGAGGTCCGCGGCAAGGGCCTGATGATCGGCGTCGAGCTGGTCGGACCCGACGGCGAGGCGCCGGCACCGGAGGCCGCCGCGCGCGTCATGGAGGTCACTCGCGCCGCCGGGCTGCTGCTCGGCAAGGGAGGCCTCTACGGCAACGTGCTGCGCATCGCGCCGCCGCTGACCCTCACCGCCGCCGAGGCGGAGGAGGGTCTCGGCATCGTCGTCGACGCGCTCGAGTCGGTCGACGCCGAGCGGCGCTGACGGCGACCGACAGCCGATGTGCCCCGGCTGCGCCGGGTGGACGGCAGGTGACGTCTGCCGGAACTCGCCCGACGTCCGTTCCCACGGCCGCCGATCCGACGTACGGTGCTGCGCGACCCGAAACCTCCAGGACGGGTCGATTTCGCGCTGTCTGACTCGAGGAGCTCCCGCGTGGGCGCAGTGAAGCGGAAGGCGGCCGCAGCGGTCGCCCTCACATCGATGGTCGGAGGGCTCGTCGCCCTCACGCCGGGAGTCGCCGCGGCAGCGGTGTCGCCGGACGCCCCCGTCGTGATCAACGAGGTGTACGGAGGCGGCGGCAACACCAACGCCCCGTACAACCGGGACTTCGTCGAGCTGTTCAACAAGAGCGACGTGCCGGTGGACCTGAGCGGCTGGTCGATCCAGTACACGTCGGCGGCGGGCTCCTTCACGACGGCCAACACCAACCGGACCAACCTCACCGGGACGATCCAGCCGGGGGAGCACTACCTCGTCGGCCAGGCGATGGGTGCCGGGACGACGCTGCCGTCGATCGGAGAGACCGACGACAGCGGTGAGATCGCGATGTCCGGGACGGCCGGACAGGTCGCGCTGGTCGACGTCGCCACCAGCATCGCCTGCAGCAGCACGACCAACGACACGGCGACGCGCTGCGCGAGCCACCCCCACGTCGTCGACTTCGTCGGGTACGGCACCGCGGCGGGCACCGGGCGCTACGCCGGGACCGGCCCGGCTCCGACCCTGTCGAACAGCACGAGCGCCTCCCGGAACTCGTCGTCCGGGAACACCGCGGACAACGCGGCCGACTTCACCGCCGGAGCTCCGACTCCGACGTCCGGACCGGCCGCGGAGCCCCCGCCCCCGGCGGGCGACGTGACGATCCGCGAGGTCCAGGGCACCGGCGACGCGACGCCGTTCGCCGGCCAGGTCGTCACGACGCGGGGCGTCGTCACGGCGACCTACCCGACCGGCGGCTACCGCGGGATCGTCATCCAGGAGCCGGGAACGGGCGGTCCTGCCGACCTCTCGCCCGGGGCCGCCTCCCCGGCGGTCTTCGTCTTCCTCGGCGCCTCGGACTTCGACCTCAAGGTCGACGACCACGTCGAGGTCACCGGCACCGCGGGCGAGTTCAGCGGGCTGACGCAGATCACCGCGGACCTTGCGGACGTCGTCCGGCTCGACGAGCTCGCCGAGCCGGTCACGCCCACCACCACCGCGAGCTGGCCGGCCACCGCCCAGCAGCGCGAGAAGCTCGAGTCGGTGCTGTACACGCCGACCGGCGCCTACACGGTCACCAACACCTACAACACCAACGTCTTCGGCGAGGTCGGCCTGGCGTTCGGCACCTCGCCGCTGCTGCAGCCCACCGACGTCGCCCGCCCGGGCTCGGAGGGCTACGCCCAGCAGGTCGCCGACAACGCCGCGCGCGCGGTCACGCTCGACGACGGCGCGTCGGTCAGCTTCACGAGCACCGGCACGACCCCGCCGTACATCTCACTTGCCGAGCCGCTGCGGGTCGGTGCGCCGGTGACCTTCACCGAGCCGGTCGTCGTCGACTTCCGCAACGGCGCCTGGAAGTTCTCCCCGACCGGCTGGGTCCGTCCGGGTGAGGAGGGGGCGAGCTTCGGCAACACCCGTGAGGCCGCTCCCGACCTCGAGGTCACGGCAGACGGCCTGGTCGTCGGTGCCTTCAACGTCCTGAACTACTTCACGACCCTCGGCGAGGACACCGCGACCTGCACCTCGTACAACGATCGGCAGGGCAACCCGGTCACGGTCCGGGGCGGCTGCGACCAGCGCGGCGCCTTCCGCGCGCAGGACTTCCAGCGCCAGCAGGCCAAGATCGTCACGGCGATCAACACGACCGGTGCCGACGTGCTCGGCCTGCTCGAGATCGAGAACAGCGCCCGCCTCGGTGAGCCTGCCGACGAGGCTCTCGGCAGCCTGGTGAAGGCGCTCAACGACGCCGCCGGGACGACGCGGTGGGACTACGTGCGCACCTCCGCCGACATCACCGACTCCTCCGGCAGCGACGTCATCACCAACGCGATCATCTTCGACCCGGCCAGGGTCGAGAAGGTCGGCGCCGCGCGTGCCCTCACGCGGCAGGCGAGCCCGGCCTTCCGCAACGCCCGTGAGCCGATCGGGCAGGCCTTCGCCCCCGTCGGCGGCGGGGAGCCCTTCTTCCTCGTCGCGAACCACTTCAAGTCCAAGGGCTCCGGTACCGGCGACAACGCCGACCAGGGCGACGGCCAGGGCGCCAGCAACCCCGACCGGGTGGCCCAGGCCACGGCGCTGCGGGACTGGGTGCCGACGGTCCTGCCGCAGGGCGTCGAGGACGTCTTCCTCGTCGGCGACTTCAACTCCTACTCCTACGAGGACCCGATGCAGGTCTTCTACGGGGCCGGCTACACGAACGTGAACCTCGCGGTCGGCGGCAACCGGGAGCAGTCGTACAGCTTCGGCGGCCAGAACGGCTCGCTGGACCACGTCGTCGCCAACGACAGCGCGATGGCGCGCATCACCGGCAGCGACATCTGGACGATCAACAGCCCGGAGTCGGTGGCGCTCGAGTACAGCCGCTACAACAGCCACGAGACGCTCTTCTACGCACCGGACCAGTACCGGTCCTCCGACCACGACCCGGTCCTGGTCGCCATCACCGCAGGAGCGGCGGAGCCCGTCGGCCCGGTCGACATCACGCTGCTGAACATCAACGACTTCCACGGGCGCATCGACGGCAACACCGTGCGCTTCGCGGGGACCGTCGAGCAGCTGCGCAAGCAGTACGGCGAGGCCAACACGCTGTTCCTGTCCGCCGGTGACAACATCGGCGCCTCGCTCTACGCGTCGTTCTCCCAGCAGGACCAGCCGACCATCGACGTCCTGAACGCGATGGACCTCGCGGCCTCCGCCATCGGCAACCACGAGTTCGACGGCGGCCGCGACGACCTGGAGGACCGGGTCATCGGCGGGCCGGGCAGCGAGAACGCCGAGTGGCCGTACCTGGCCGCGAACGTCTACGAGGCCGGCACCACCACCCCGGCCTTCGACGAGTACGCGATCCTCGACGTCCAGGGCGTCAAGGTCGGCGTCATCGGCGCCGTCACCGAGGAGACGCCGGCGCTGGTGTCGCCGTCCGGCATCGCCAGCCTGTCCTTCGGCGACCCGGTCGAGGCGGTCAACCGCGTCGCCGCCCAGCTCACCGACGGCGACGCGGCCAACGGCGAGGCCGACGTCCTGATCGCCGAGTACCACGAGGGCGCCGGCTTCGGCGTCGTCGAGGGCTCGACGATCGAGGAGGAGGTCGCCGACGGCGGCGTCTTCGCCGACATCGTGGAGAAGACGTCGGCGGAGGTGGCCGCGATCTTCACCGGCCACACCCACAAGCAGTACGCGTGGGAGTACGACGTGCCCGGCCGGCCCGGCACCAAGCGGCCGATCCTGCAGACCGGCTCGTACGGCGAGTTCATCGGCCGGATCACGCTGACCGTCGACCCGGTGACCGGCGAGGTCGTCCGGTTCACCCAGAACAACCAGCCGCGGACGACGGCCGCCAACGACGCGCTCATCGCCGAGTTCCCGCGGGTCAAGGAGGTCGACCGGATCACCAGGGCGGCCATCGCCAAGGCGAACGAGATCGGCAACGTCCGGGTCGCCACGATCGCCCGCGACATCACGACCGCCTACACCAACGGCTCGTACGTGAACGGCCGCTACACCGGCGGTACGCGCGACGACCGGGCGAGCGAGTCGACGCTCAGCAATCTCATCGCCAACGCCTTCCGCGAGATGCTCTCACCGGAGCAGCGCGGCGGTGCCGAGATCGGCGTCCAGAACCCCGGGGGGGTGCGGGCCGAGCTGCTCTACGGGGCCGGCACCCCCGGCGAGGTGACGGTGCAGGAGGCCGTGGCGGTCACCCCGTTCGCCAACGACCTGTTCACCACGACCCTCACCGGTGCGCAGTTCAAGACGCTGCTCGAGCAGCAGTGGCAGCGCGACGCGAACGGCAACGTCCCGTCGCGGCCGTTCCAGCACCTCGGTCTGTCGGACAACGTCAGCTACACCTTCGACCCGACGAGGGCCGAGGGCGACCGGATCACGTCGATCACGGTCGACGGCGCGCCGATCGACATGGCCCGGGGCTACCGGGTCGGCACCGTCTCGTTCCTCATGGCCGGCGGTGACAACTTCCGGGTCTTCAAGGAGGGCCGGGAGACCCGCGGCTCCGGCTACGTCGACCGCGACGCCTGGACGACCTACCTCGCGGAGCAGTCGCGGACATCGGCGATCATGCCGAGCTTCGCGCGCCGCTCGGTGCAGGTGGCCGGCCTGCCCACCGGCCCGGTGCGCCCGGGCGACGTCTTCACCCTGCAGCTGGCCAAGCTGGACCTGACCAGCCAGGGCTCGCCCCGCAACACCTCCGTCGCCGCGACCGTCGGCGGGGAGGACGCAGGGCGGGCTGCCGTCACGGACGGCGCGGCGACCCTGCAGGTGCGGGTGCCCGACGTCGTGCCGGGTGCGACGACCCTGGTCGTCACGGCGGCGCCGTCGGGCACCACCGTGCAGGTGCCGCTGACGGTCGAGAAGGCGCCCACCCCGGAGGCCGACCGCGACGACCTGCTCGCCACGGTCGGCACCGACCGCCAGGTCTGGACCAGGTCGGGAACGAGTCCGACCTGGACGCCGAGGGGCGGGGTCGTCCTCGACGCGCCCGCGGTGGTGCGCGGCTCGGCCGACACCTACCTCGTCGGTCTGGGCGCCGACCGGAACGTCTGGGTCCGCGGCCTGCAGACCAGCTGGCAGCGGCTCGGCCCGGTGGGCACGCACTGCACCGGCCCGTCGGCGGTCGGGTCCGGTGGCCAGCTCGCGGTGGCCTGCCGCGGCGCCGACGGCGCGCTGTACACCGGCCAGGTGACGCTCCCGACGAGGGTCGGGGCCGTCCCGCAGCTGACGGCCTGGGTGAACCGCGGCGGCCGGCTCCTGCACGGCGCGGCGGTCTCGGCCGCCGGCTCCGGCGAGGCCAGCTTCGTCTACAGCGGCGTCGGCACCGACTCACGCCCGTGGTCGCGGACGAGCACTGCCGGCTGGTCCCCGCTCGGCAGCCAGCAGTGCGGCGGTCCGCTGGCCGCGTCCGAGGTCTCCGGCGTGTGGGCGTGCCGTGACCGGGCCACCGAGGCGCTGACGTCGTTCCGGGCGACCGGGCCGACCTCCGTCCTCGGCGGCCGCACCACCGGACGACCCGGCATCTCGGTCGACCCTGACGGCGTCGCCCGGTTCGCGGCCATCGGCGCGGACGGCCGGGTCTGGGTCGTGCGCCAGAGCGCGGACGGCACCGCCGGCGGGTTCAGCCCGGTCGGCGGTGACGCCCGGCACGGCGTCTCGATGCTCAACCTGACGACGGCGCGGTAGCACCGGCGCCGCCGGTGGACGGCCCCGCTCCCGCGCCGGGAGCGGGGCCGTTCCTCGTGCGAGGCCGCTCGTCGGGGTGCGCAGCTGCCAGGGGGGTATCCCGGCCACTGCCCGGCGCGACGAGGCGGCGGGATCGGGAGGAAACGTGAAGCTCGTCGTCGTCCTGGCAGTCGCCGCCGCCGCCGCAGCGGGCCTGCTCGCCCGCCGCCGTTCCGGCGCACGCGACCCGTACGGCCGTGAGGCGGTCGAGGAGTACCCGACGCCGGCGCTGGTCGAGCACCCGCGGCCGGGGGACAGCCCGGTCTGACCGCGGCCGGCTCGCCGGCACCTGCGGGCTCCTCGGCAGTCGCGGCGGCGCGGAAACCGCTGGACACCGATGACTGCGGCGGGTCAGTTTCGTCAGACCCGCGAGAGACCCTCAGGGGTCCCCGTCTCGAGGAGAGCCTGATGACGACAGCCCGCGCCGGAACGAGCCCAGGAAGGGCGGCCCCGAGCGGGCCGCTCGCGATCGAGGCGGTCGGCCTCGCCAAGGCCTACGGCGACGTCCGGGCCGTCGACGGCGTCGACCTCGCGGTGCCGCGCGGCTGCGTCTACGGCGTCCTCGGCCCGAACGGCGCCGGCAAGACCACGACCATCCGGATGCTGGCCACGCTGATCGCTCCCACCGCAGGCACCGCCACGGTGCTCGGCCACGACGTCGTGCGCGAGGCCGACGCCGTCCGCGGACTGGTCAGCCTCACCGGGCAGCTGGCCTCGGTCGACGAGGAGCTCACCGGGCGCGAGAACCTCGTCATGCTCGGGCGGCTGCTCGGGCTGGGAAGGGCCGGCGCCAGGGCGCGCGCCGACGAGCTGCTCGAGGCCTTCGGCCTCACCGAGGCCGGCGGGCGCCTGGTCAAGAAGTACTCCGGCGGCATGCGGCGCCGCGTCGACATCGCGGCGAGCCTGGTGGTCACGCCGCAGCTGATGTTCCTCGACGAGCCGACCACCGGCCTCGACCCCCGCTCGCGCAACCAGGTGTGGGCGATCGTGCGGGCGCTGGTCGAGGAGGGCACCACCGTGCTGCTGTGCACGCAGTACCTCGAGGAGGCCGACCAGCTCGCCGACGGCATCGCCGTCATCGACTCCGGCCGGGTCATCGCCGAGGGGACGCCGGCCCAGCTCAAGGCGTCCGTGGGAGGCGGGGCGCTGCACGTGCGGCTCGTCGACCCCTCGCAGCGACCGGCGGCCCAGCAGGTGCTGTCCCGGCTCGGGCCGGTCGTGCTCGAGCCCGACCCCGCCCGCCTGTCGGTCCCCTGCGGCGACGTCGAGCAGGCCGGCACCGCCGTCGCCGAGCTGGCCCGCGGCGGCGTCGAGGTCTCCGACTTCGGGCTGGGGCGCCCGAGCCTCGACGAGGTGTTCCTCGCCCTCACCGGTCACCCGGCCGAGCCGGCCGCCGAGCTCGAGGAGGCGACGGCATGACCGCCGCGACCGACACCCTGCCCGACACCGACGCGGCCGCCGTCCGGCGCGCGCTGTCCTCCACCCCGCGGCCACCGCGCCCCGGGGCGATGTCGAACGCGCTCACCTTCGGCTGGCGCGGGATGCTCAAGGTCAAGCACGTGCCCGAGCAGCTGCTCGACGTCACCATCACGCCGGTGATGTTCGTGCTGATGTTCACCTACCTGTTCGGCGGCGCCGTGGCCGGCTCGACCGCGGAGTACCTGCAGTACCTGCTGCCCGGCATCCTGGTGATGTCCGTGCTGTTCACCACCGTCTACGCCGGCATCTCGCTCAACACCGACCTCACCAAGGGCGTCGTCGACCGGTTCCGCTCGCTGCCGATCTGGCGGCCGGCGCCGCTGGTGGGCTCGTTGCTCGGCGACGCCGTCCGGTACGTGCTGGCCGGCACGGTGATCATCGCGCTCGGCCTGGCGCTGGGATTCCGGCCCGAGGGCGGCGCCGTCGGG
Organism: Mycobacteriales bacterium; assembly: GCA_035540755.1. GTDB lineage: Bacteria > Actinomycetota > Actinomycetes > Mycobacteriales > SCTD01 > DATLGD01. Next base: position 16,010 of record DATLGD010000033.1, read on the forward strand.
GTGGTCGCGGCGCTGGCCCTCGTGGTCGCGTTCTCGTTCGGCCTGTCGTGGGTCTTCGCCGTCCTCGGCCTGCTCCTGCGGTCGCCGAACGCGGTCATGAACGCCGGCTTCATGGGCATCTTCCCGCTGACGTTCCTGTCCAACGTCTTCGTCGACCCGCGCACGCTCCCGTCGGCGCTCGAGGCCTTCGTCCAGGTCAACCCGATCTCGACCCTCGCCACGGCGTCGCGCGGGCTCATGGCCGGCGAGAGCGTCACCACCGAGATCGTCACGGTGCTGGTCGTCGCCGCCGTGCTGGCGGCGGTCTTCGCGCCGCTGACGACGGTCCTGTACCGCAAGGGCTAGTGGACGGCGCCTGCGCCCGCACCGTCGAGCTGGAGGTGCGGGCGCCCCTGTCGCACGCCGAGGTCGACCGGCTGTGCGAGGCGGTCGTTCGGCACGTCGCCGACGACACCGTGCTCGTGGTCTGCGTCCTTGCCGGGCCGGTCGACGTGGGCGTCGTCGACGCCCTGGCCCGCATCGGGCTGCTCGCCCGGCGGACCGGCCTCACGGTCCGGGTGCGGTGCGACAGCGGCCCGCTGCGCCCGCTGCTGCACCTGTGCGGCCTCGACGACGTGCTGCCCGGCGGCGACGAGCCGACCGTCGTCATCCCGGCGGAGGCGCTGTCCAGGCGACCGCCCGTGTGCCAGTCTGCGGCTCGTACGCCAGGAGGGGGACCCCGATGACCGAGACGCTGCCCCAGGCAGCCAGCGAGACCGACCTGCTCGCCGAGCTCGAGCAGTACCGCGTCGAGCTGCGCGGCTACTGCTACCGGATGCTCGGCTCGACCTTCGACGCCGACGACGCCGTGCAGGACACCTTCGTCAAGGCGTGGCAGGCGCTCGACCGGTTCGAGGGCCGGTCGTCGCTGCGCTCCTGGCTGTACCGGATCGCCACCAACGTCTGCCTCGACAGCCTGCGCAGCCGGTCACGGCGCGCGCTGCCGATGGACCTGTCGTCGCCGGTCCCGGCCCCGACCGACGTCGGGGCGCCGGCGCCGCACGAGGTGTGGGTCGAGCCGGCCCTCGACGGCGACGTCGTGCCGCTCGAGGCCGACCCCGCCCGGCGCGCGGTGCTGCAGGACAGCGTGCGGCTGGCGTTCGTGGCCGCGCTGCAGCAGCTCCCGCCCAGGCAGCGCGCGGTGCTGGTGCTGCGGGAGGTGCTCGGCTGGCACGCCGCCGAGGTGGCCGAGCTGCTCGGCACCACGGTCGCGTCGGTGAACAGCGCCCTGCAGCGTGCCCGTGCCACCCTGGGCGACGGGGTCGACGCCGAGCGCCGGCCGGAGCCGCTCGACGCCGTCGACGCGGCGCTGCTGGCCCGCTACGTGGCCGCCTTCGAGGCCTACGACATCCCGGCGCTGGTCGCGATCCTGCACGAGGAGGCGAGCATCTCGATGCCGCCGTTCCCGTTCTGGATGAAGGGGTCGCAGGACCTCGCCGACTTCTACCTGGGCGCCGGCAAGGGCTGCGAGGGCTCCCGGCTGGTGCCGCTGACGGTCAACGGCGCGCCGGCCTTCGCGCACTACAAGCCCTCGCCCGAGGGTGGCCTGACGCCCTGGTCGGTGCAGGTGCTGGAGGTGGCGGACGGCGAGATCACGCACGTGCACCACTTCCTGGACGTCGCGCTGTTCCCGCGCTTCGGGCTGCCGGCGCGCCTGACGTCCTGACCGAGTTCGTCCTGCAACAGGAAAAAGTTCGAGAAACTCCGGCGAAACTCTTCCACTGACCGGCGGAAGTGGATACCGTCCTCGGCATGGACCCGCGTGGCGCGGGTCACACGCGGAGGCACAGATGCGGGTCTCGAACCGGCCGGAGAACGCCCACCAGGCGGCGCTGCTCCGGCTGCTCCGCGACGGGGGGCCGGTCAGCCGGGCCGAGGTCGGCGAGGCGGTCCAGCTGTCCCGGTCCAAGCTCGCCGTCGAGCTCGACCGGCTGATCGACAGCGGTCTGGTGGAGTCCGCCGGGCTCGCCGCCTCGCGCGGCGGGCGGCGCAGCGGCGTGGTGCGGCTGGCCGGCCGCCTGCGCTTCCTGGGTGTGGACATCGGTGCCACCTCCGTCGACGTCGCGGTCACCGACGGCGAGCTGCAGGTGCTCGACCGCGGCGCGGAGGCGATCGACGTCCGCGAAGGACCCGAAGCCGTCCTCGCGGTCGTCCTCGACCTGGTCGGCAAGCTCCGCGCGGCCGGCTCGGCGCCCGACCTGCACGGTGCCGGCGTCGGCGTCCCCGGCCCGGTCAGCTTCCGCGACGGCGTCCCGGTCGCTCCGCCGATCATGCCCGGCTGGGACCGCTTCCCGGTGCGCTCGGTGCTCGAGCAGCACCTCGGCTGCCCCGTCCTGCTGGACAACGACGTCAACATCATGGCCCTCGGCGAGATGCACCGCGGCGTCGTCCGCAGCGTCGGCGACTTCCTGTTCGTCAAGGTCGGCACCGGTGTCGGGTGCGGCATCGTCGTCGACGGGTCGGTCTACCGAGGTGTCAGCGGCAGCGCGGGCGACCTCGGCCACATCCGCGTGGACGACGACGGCCCGGTGTGCGCATGCGGGAACGTCGGCTGCCTCGAGGCGTACTTCAGCGGCGCCGCGCTGGCCCGCGACGCCGAGGCCGCGGCCCGATCGGGCGCCTCCGGACATCTGGCCGACCGGCTCACCGAGGCCGGCGTCATCACGGCCGCCGACGTCGCCGCGGCGGCAGCGGCAGGCGACCCCGTCAGCGTCGAGCTGGTGCGCGCGGGCGGCCGGCGGCTCGGCCAGCTGCTCGCCGGCCTGGTCAGCTTCTTCAACCCCGGAGCCGTCGTGATCGGCGGCGAGGTCGCCGCCGGACTCGGGCACCCGCTGCTGGCCGAGGTGCGCAGCGTCGTCTACCGCCGGTCGCTGCCGCTGGCCACCGGCAACCTGCCGATCGTGCTGTCCGAGATGGGCACCGACGCCGGCGTGGTGGGCGCTGCCCGGCTGATCACCGACCAGGTGCTCTGCTGTGCCTGACACGCCGCTGCTGCAGATGTCCGGCATCGTCAAGACCTTCCCGGGCGTGCGGGCCCTCGACGGCGTCGACCTCGACGTCCGCTCCGGGGAGGTGCACTGCCTGCTCGGCCAGAACGGCGCCGGCAAGTCGACCCTCATCAAGGTCCTGTCCGGCGCGCACCAGCCCGACGACGGCACGATCGCCTGGAACGGCGAGCCGGTCCGGCTTCCGCACCCGATGGCCGCCATGCGGATCGGCGTCGCCACGATCTACCAGGAGCTCGACCTCGTCGACGGCCTCACCGTCGCCGAGAACGTCTACCTCGGTCACGAGAAGAGCACCGGCGGCTTCCTGAAGGCCGGGGAGGCCAAGGCGGCCACGGCCACGCTGCTCGCCCGGCTCGGCCACCGTGAGATCCCGCCGGGCCGCGAGGTCGGCCGGCTCTCGGCGGCCGGCAAGCAGATCGTCAGCATGGCCCGCGCGCTGTCCCACGACGCCCGGCTCATCGTCATGGACGAGCCGTCGGCCGTGCTCGACGCCGGCGAGGTCGACAAGCTGTTCGCCGTCATCCGCGACCTCACCGCCGAGGGCATCGCCGTCGTCTACATCTCCCACCGCCTCGAGGAGATCCGGCAGATCGGCGACCGGGTCACCGTCCTCAAGGACGGCCGCACCGTCGCGACCGGCCTCGCGGCCCGCGAGACGCCGACCCCCGAGCTCATCCGGCTCATGACCGGCCGGTCCATCGAGTACGTCTTCCCCCAGCGCACCGCTCCGGAGCCGGACGCCGTCGCGGCCCCCGTCGTCCTCGACGTGCAGGGCCTGTCGCGCCCCGGCGAGTTCACCGACGTCAGCTTCACCGTCCGCGCGGGGGAGATCCTCGGGCTGGCCGGCCTCGTCGGCGCGGGCCGCTCGGAGGTCCTCGAGACGGTCTACGGTGCCCGCAGGGCGACGGCCGGCACCGTCACGGTCGACGGCCGGCGTCTGCGCAACGGCTCCATCGGCGCCGCGGTCGCCGCCGGCCTCGGCCTGGCCCCGGAGGAGCGCAAGAGCCAGGCGCTGCTGCTCGACCAGTCCCTGACCCGCAACATCAGCCTGTCCACGCTGTCCCGCTTCGCCCGCACCGGCTTCGTCCGCCGCGGCGAGGAGAAGGCGGCGGCGGAGGAGCTGGCCACCACCCTCGACGTGCGCCCCACCGGCGTCCACCGCGCCGCGCGCACCCTGTCCGGCGGCAACCAGCAGAAGGTCGTGCTGGCCCGCTGGCTGCTGCGCGGCTGCCGGGTGCTGCTCCTGGACGAGCCGACCCGCGGCGTCGACGTCGGCGCCCGCAGCGAGATCTACGCCCTGGTCCGCCGCCTGGCCGACGACGGCGTCGCCGTCGTCGTCGTGTCCAGCGAGGTCGAGGAGGTGCTCGGCCTCGCCGACCGCGTCCTCGTCCTCGCCGACGGTCGCGTCGTGCACGAAGGACCGGCCGACTCGATCGACGAGCACCGCGTGCTCGACCTCGTCATGGAAGGAAGTGCGGTGTGAGCGAGCCGACCACCGACCCCAGGGGTCACCTCGGCGGCCTGGGCACCACGACGGTGCCGGCCGGCGAGCAGCAGCGGGTGGAGGCATCCGCCCGCGCGACGGCGCAGCCCTCCGCGCTGGCGCGGGCGCTCAACAGCCCGGGCGCCCGCAGCCTCGGCCTCGTGATCGCCCTCGCGCTGCTCATCGCGGTCGGGATGGCCACCGCCGGCGAGCGCTTCGCCAGCGTCGACAACACCCTGACGATCCTGCGGTTCGCCTCGGTGATCGGCGTCGTCAGCATCGGGATGACGTTCGTCATCACCGGGGGCGGCATCGACCTGTCGGTCGGCGCCATCGTCGCGCTGTCGTCGGTGTGGTGCACCACGCTCGCCACGCAGACGCTCGCCGGCGACACCCACTGGATCGTCATGGTGGGCTCGGCGCTGCTCGTGGGCGCCGGGTGCGGTCTGGTGAACGGCGTCCTCGTCGCCTACGGGCGCCTCGCGCCGTTCATCGCCACCCTCGCCATGCTGGCGGCCGCGCGCGGACTGGCCGAGATCATCGCCCAGCGCCGCACGCAGCTGGTGACCCAGCGCGAGTTCGTGACCTTCTTCGGCGGCAGCACCTTCGGCATTCCGCGGCTGGTTCTCCTGTTCGCGCTCGTCGCCGTCGCCGGCTGGGTGCTGCTGAACCGCACCACCTACGGGCGCCGCACGCTCGCGGTCGGCGGGAACCCCGAGGCCGCTCGCCTGGCCGGCATCAAGGTGCAGCGCCACATCGCCTCGCTGTACGTCCTGCTGGGCACCACGTGCGGCATCGCCGCGGTGATGCTCGTGGCGCGCACGACCACGGGCAGCTCCACGCACGGGACGCTGATGGAGCTCGACGCGATCGCCGCTGTGGTCATCGGCGGCACGCTGCTGTCCGGCGGCCGCGGCACCATCACCGGCACCGTCCTCGGCGTCCTCATCTTCGCGACGCTGACCAACGTCTTCACGCTCAACAACCTCGACACGTCCACCCAGGCCGTGGCCAAGGGCGTGATCATCGTGGCCGCCGTGCTGCTGCAGCAGCGGGTGGCCGCCCGACCCGGCGGAGGCGGTCACTAGCCGGACGGCCGCCCAGGGGCACTCGCCCCGCCCTCGCCGCACGACCCCCCGGCACCGGCCGCGGGCACCTCTTCCCGAAGGAGACGTCATGTCCCTGTCCACCCGCCGCGGCCACCGCCGCAGCGCTTCCGTCCTGGCTCTGCTGACCGCCGGCGCCCTCGTCGCCGGCTGCACGAGCAACGAGGCGGAGCCCGCGGCCGACGGCAACGCCGCTCCCGCCGGCAACAGCAGCAGCAACGACGAGACCGGCGAGACGGTCACCATCGGCTTCTCCGGCCCGGCCGCCGACCACGGCTGGCTGGCGGCCATCAACAACGCTGCGGAGGAGGCGGCCGCGGAGTACGACGACGTCGAGCTCCGCGTCGCCGAGGGCACCAACGACGCCAACCTGCAGATCAGCCAGATCGAGACCTTCATCAACGACCGCGTCGATGCCATCGTGCTGCTGCCCACCGACGGTGCGGCCCTCACCGACGTCGCGATCCGCGCGATGGAGGCCGGCATCCCGGTCATCAACGTCGACCGCGAGTTCTCCTCGCCGTTCGCCGCCCGCACCACGGTGCTCGGCGACAACTACGGCATGGGCGTCTCGGCCGGCACCTACGCCTGCGGCCTCATCGAGGAGCGGGGCATCGCCGACCCGGTCATCGCCGAGATCGCCGGCATCGACGCCCTGCCGCTCACTCAGGACCGGTCGGAGGGCTTCGCCGACGCGCTGGAGGCGTGCGGGCAGACCGTCGACAACCGCGTCGCGGCGCAGTTCACCGTCGAGTCCGGTGAGGCCGAGGCGTCCAACCTGCTCCAGGCCGCGCCGCGGATCGACATCATCTGGAACCACGACGACGACCAGGGCATCGGCGTCAAGGCCGCGTTCGACAACGCAGGCCGCGACGAGTTCGCCTTCATCGGCGGAGCCGGCTCGGCCAACGCCATGCGCTGGATCCAGGAGGGCGAGATGGAGGCGACCGTGCTCTACCCGCCGACCCAGGCCGCCGACGGCATCCGCCTCGCGCGCCTGATCGCGCAGGGCAAGGGCATGTCCGACCTGGTCCAGGTGGCCGTCCCGAAGCGCATCGTGCTCGACGCACCGGTCGTCACCGCGGAGAACGTCGAGGAGTACCTGCCGCTCGGCTTCGAGTCCTGATCACGCCTGCCCTGTTCGGGGCCCGGAGCAAGGAGCAGTCATGAGCGAGGCAGCGGCGCCGCTCGGCGTCGGCATGGTCGGCTACGCCTTCATGGGGGCGGCGCACACGCAGGCGTGGGCCTCGGCCGGCCGGTTCTTCGACCTGCCGCTGGTCCCCGCCATGACGGCCCTGTGCGGCCGGGACGCCGCGGCCGCGACCGCCGCGGCGTCCCGGCTGGGCTGGGCGTCGGTCGAGACCGACTGGAAGCAGCTGATCACCAGGGACGACATCGCCCTGGTCGACATCTGCACGCCGGGCGACACGCACGCCGAGATCGCCATCGCGGCGCTCGAGGCCGGCAAGCACGTGCTGTGCGAGAAGCCGCTCGCGAACACGGTGGCGGAGGCCGAGGCGATGGCCGACGCCGCGCGGCGGGCCGCGACGCGGGGCGTGCAGGCCATGGTCGGGTTCACCTACCGGCGCGTGCCGGCGATCGCACTGGCGCGCAAGCTGGTCGCCGACGGGCGGCTCGGCGAGGTCCGGCACGTGCGGGCGCAGTACCTGCAGGACTGGATCGTCGACCCCGAGTTCCCCCTCGTCTGGCGGCTGCAGAAGGACAGGGCCGGCTCGGGTGCACTCGGCGACATCGGCGCCCACATCATCGACCTGGCCCAGCACGTCACCGGTGCAGCCATCACCGGGGTCTCCGCCCTCACCGAGACCTTCGTGCGCGAACGACCACTTCCGGGCGCGTCGGCCGGCGCGTCGGCCGGCCTGTCGGCCTCCGGCGGCACCGGCACCGGGCAGGTGACGGTCGACGACGCGGCCCTGTTCACGGCCCGCTTCGACTCCGGCGCGGTGGGCAGCTTCGAGGCGACCCGGTTCGCCAGCGGACGCAAGAACGCGATCCGGCTCGAGGTCAACGGGTCGGCCGGCAGCCTGGCCTTCGACTTCGAGTCGATGAACGAGCTGTGGTTCCACGACCACACGCTCGACGCCGAGACCGCCGGCTTCCGGCGGATCTACGTCACGGAGGCGGAGCACCGCTACGCCGGTGCCTGGTGGCCGCCCGGGCACGGGCTGGGGTACGAGCACTCCTTCACCCACCAGGCCGTCGACCTCGTCCGCGACCTCGCCGCGGGCCGTCCTCCGTCGCCGTCGTTCGACGACGGGCTGCAGGTCCAGCGGGTGCTGGAGGCCGTGGAGCGCTCGGCGGCCGACCGCAGCTGCTGGACGTCCGTCCCGGCCGGCCCTCGCCCGACCTCCGCCCCGACCTCTGCCCCGCTGATGAGGAGCTGACGTGACCCGACCGATCACCCTGTTCACCGGCCAGTGGGCCGACCTGCCGTTCGAGGAGGTCTGCCGGCTCGCCGCCGGCTGGGGCTACGACGGCCTCGAGATCGCCTGCTGGGGCGACCACTTCGACCCCTGGGCGGCGGTCGAGGACGACACCTACGTGAAGGCCAAGCGCGAGGTGCTGGACCGGCACGGGCTGCAGGTGTTCGCCATCAGCAACCACCTCAAGGGCCAGGCCGTCTGCGACGACCCGATCGACGAGCGGCACCGCGGGATCCTGCCCGACCGGATCTGGGGCGACGGCGAGGCGGAGGGGGTCCGGCAGCGGGCCGCCGAGGAGATGAAGATGACGGCGCGGGCCGCCGCCCGGCTCGGCGTGCAGACCGTCGTCGGCTTCACCGGGTCCAAGATCTGGAAGGCGGTGGCGATGTTCCCGCCGGCGCCGCAGTCGATGATCGACGACGGCTACCAGGACTTCGCGGACCGCTGGAACCCCATCCTCGACGTCTTCGACGCCGAGGGGGTCCGGTTCGCGCACGAGGTGCACCCCAGCGAGATCGCCTACGACTACTGGACGACGGTGCAGGCGATGGAGGCCATCGGGCACCGCGAGGCCTTCGGCCTGAACTGGGACCCCAGCCACTTCGTCTGGCAGGACCTCGACCCGGTCGGCTTCCTGTGGGACTTCCGCGAGCGGATCTACCACGTGGACTGCAAGGACGCCAAGAAGCAGGTCGGCAACGGCCGCAACGGACGGATGGGCTCGCACCTGCCGTGGGCGGACCCGCGGCGCGGCTGGGACTTCGTCTCGACCGGTCACGGCGACGTGCCCTGGGAGGCCTGCTTCCGGATGCTCAACACCATCGGCTACGGCGGGCCCATCTCGGTCGAGTGGGAGGACGCCGGGATGGACCGCCTCGTCGGTGCTCCGGAGGCGCTGGCCTTCGTGCGCCGGCTGGCGTTCGACCCGCCGTCGGCCGCCTTCGACGCCGCGTTCAGCAGCGGCGGCTGACGGCGCTCAGTCGGTGGCGGCGATGAGCGGCTCGAGCACCGCGTCGGGGTGCTCGCGCTGCAGCCGGTCCAGCCGCCACCTGCCGGCCACCAGCGCGAGCAGCGCGCCGTCGCTGGCCCGGGTCAGCACCTCGACGCCGCTCTCCCGGTCGAGCGCGGGGGCGGATGCGGCGTCGGTGCGCCGGGCGATCGAGTACTCCAGCGGGCTGAGCTGCACCGGGGCGTTGAACTCCGCGCTCATCCGGTGCTGGAGCACCTCGAACTGCATCGGCCCGACGGCGGCCAGCACCGGTGCCTGGTCACCGCGCAGGTCCGAGCGCAGCACCTGCACGACGCCCTCCTGCTCCAGCTGCTCGATGCCGCGGCGGAACTGCTTGTACCTGCTGCTGTCGACCGCCCGACAGACCGCGAAGTGCTCCGGGGCGAAGCTCGGGATCGGCGGGTAGACCACGGCCTGATCGACGTAGAGCGTGTCGCCGACCCGCAGCGAGGTGGCGTTGACCAGCCCGATGACGTCGCCGGGATAGGCGGTGTCCAGGGTGCTGCGCTCCTGCCCGAACACCTGCTGGGCGTACTTGGTGGCGAACGGCCTGCCGGTCGGCGCGTGCGTGGCGACCATGCCGCGCTCGAACACCCCGGAGCACACCCGGGCGTAGGCGAGCCGGTCGCGGTGGTTGGCGTCCATGCCGGCCTGGATCTTGAACACGAACGCGCTGAACGGCGCGTCGACCGGGCGCGGCTCGCCGGCGACGTCCGGCCGAGCCGGCGGCGGGGGGGCGATGTCGACGAGGACGTCGAGCAGCTGCGCGACCCCGAAGTTGAGCACCGCCGCGGCGAACAGCACCGGCGTCGTCTGCCCGGCCAGGAACGTCTCGGGGTCGAAGTCCTGCCCCGACGCCGACAGCAGCTCGCTCTCCTCGACCGCCGTCGTCCAGTCGTCCCCGTGGTCGGCCAGGGCCTGCTCGGCGGTGAGGCGCTCCTCGGGGGCGATGGTCGCGCCGCCGGCGGTGCGGGTGTACCGGATCATCGACCCGGTGCGCCGGTCCAGCACGCCGTGGAAGTCGCCGGCGATGCCGACCGGCCAGGTCAGCGGCGTGGGGGTGATGCCGATCCGCTCGGCGATCTCGTCGAGGAGCTCGAGGGCGTCCTTGCCCGGGCGGTCCCACTTGTTGATCACGGTGAGGATCGGGATGCCGCGGTGCCGGCAGACCTGGAACAGCTTCAGCGTCTGCGGCTCCAGGCCCTTGGCGGCGTCGAGCAGCATCACCGCGGCGTCGACCGCCGACAGCACCCGGTAGGTGTCCTCGGAGAAGTCGGCGTGCCCGGGGGTGTCCAGCAGGTTGATGACGCACGGCTGCTCGGGCGGCCCGTAGCCGAACTGCAGCGCGGCCGAGGTGATGGAGATGCCGCGGGCCTTCTCCATCTCCATCCAGTCCGAGACGGTGCTCTTGCGGCCCGCCTTGCCGTGGATGTGCCCGGCCTCGTTGATGACCCGGGCGTGCAGCGCCAGCGCCTCGGTGAGGGTCGACTTGCCGGCGTCCGGGTGGCTGATGACGGCGAAGGTGCGCCGGCGCGCCGCCTCGGCAGCCGGGCCGGACCGCGGGTCGGGCAGCGGGCTGCCGGTGGGCTCCGAGGGCGCCTCGGAGGGTGCAGAGCTGGTCACGGTGACCCCGATCGTACTCCGGGCACGGCGGCGCTCAGGCGGCTCGCAGGCTCCGGTAGCGCGCCAGGGAGACCGCCGAGAAGGCGAACCAGACGACGTTCAGCAGCACGAAGCCCCACTGGCCGCCGGCGAAGGCGCTGCCCACGAGCAGCGCCGAGCCCACCGCGTTCATGAGCAGGTACGACAGCGATGCCGGGGTGACGACCCGCAGCTGCGCCAGGCCGAACGCGCCGAGCACGAGCAGCGCTCCGGACATCTGCACGACCAGCCCCACGACGCTCCCTCCGGCGGTCCCGGACGGGCACCGCGGCCGATGTGTCTACCCGCTCAAGAGGGGCGGCCGCGGTCAGACGCAGTACGGGCTGCTGACGATCTTCTTGCCGGCGATCCGCTGCAGCTCCGCGGCGCGGGTGCCCGCGGCGGTGGCGCCGAGGTGCCTGCCGTCGAAGACCACCAGGTGCGTCACGTCGCCGGCGGCGCCGAGCCCGGTGGTGCCGACCCGGGCCGCGCTGCCGGAGTCGCCGAAGATGACGCTGCCCGCCCACCAGAACGCCTTGGACTCGAAGTACAGCCCGTGGCCCGTGCGGGCGGTGCCGCCGGTGCCGATGCCCACGCCGTGGCCGTAGTGGAAGATCTGCTCGCCCGCGTCCAGGGTGGCGTGCCCCTTCACGGGCACCTGCTGCTCGGTGAGGCCGTCCCCGGTGTACACGCCGCACGGGCCGCCGACCTGCGGGATCGTCGGGAAGACCCAGCTCTGCAGCTCGGGCTTGATGCTCACCAGCGCGAAGTCGGCGCCGATGCCGTTGTCGACGCGCTTCTGCACCGTCCCGATCGTCACGAGGACCAGGTTCTGCACCGACGGCGGCGTGCCGGGCGCGATGGTCAGCAGGGTGACCGGCTGCCCGACCTTGTCGACGCAGTGGCCCGCCGTGCCGATCGAGTAGGAGCCCGGCGAGCCGAACACGAAGTTCATGGTGCAGCCGTAGGGGGCGATCATCTCGCTGCCGGGCCGGATGCCGACGTAGCCCGAGAGCGGCACGTCGGGACCGACCGCCGAGGCGGGTGCGGGCGTCGGGCGCCCGGTCGCGACGCTCGCCTGCAGGTCGGGGCTGAACCAGTCGGGCTGCGCGGCCCGGACCGGCACGGCCCATCCGCCCCCGTCGAGCCGGTACGAGCCGGGCACCGCGGCCGGGTCGACGTCGTGCGCGCTCGTCCCGGCGGGCGGCACGGCCGGTGCCGGAGCGGTGCTGGCACCCGCAGGTGCCACCAGGGCGGCCAGCAGGGCGCCGGCCGCGGCCAGGACGACGACGGGGGTCTTGCGCATGGCGCGGCTCCTTCGACGACGCGGACGGCTGGTCCTGTACCCCGTTTCGTCACGGATCCGCCATGTCCTGCCCGGGTGGGCAGGTCAGGTAGGTCCGCGTGCTGGTGCGGACCACCTCGTGGGCGTCCCACGGCCGGCCGCACCGGGGGCACAGGTCGGCCGCCGGGTCCGACCGCGCGGTGACCGGCGCGTTGAGGTCGCCGAGCTGCGGCGGTCCGAGGAAGGTGAACAGCAGCCGCTCGATCGGCCCGGGCGCCGTCCGGCTCTCCGCCCGCCGCCTGCGCCTCACCCGGCCTGCCTACCACCGGCCCCGCCGCAGCGCAGCGACGACGCCGTCGTAGCGTGCGAGCCTCCCCGCCGGACCTGAAGGAGAGCTGCATGCGCGCCGTCCAGATCCGCACCCTCGACGGGCCGTCCGCCGTCGAGGTCGTCGACGTCCCCGAGCCCACGCCCGGCCCGGACGACGTGCTCGTCGACGTGCACATGGCGGGGGTGACGTTCCCGGAGGTGCTGCAGAGCCGCGGTGAGTACCAGGTCAAGCCCGAGCTGCCGTTCGTGCCGGGGTCGGAGGTGGCCGGCGTCGTGCGCACGGCGCCGGACGGCGGCCGGTTCCGGGCCGGTGACCGCGTGATCGCCTTCCCCGGGCTCGGCGGCTTCGCCGAGGCAGTCGTGGCCAACCCGGTCATGACCTTCCCGTTGCCCGACGGCGTCGGCTTCGACAAGGCCGCGGCCCTGCCGATGAACTACCTGACCATGCACTTCGGGCTCGCCCGCCGTGGCCGGCTGCAGCCAGGCGAGAGCGTGCTGGTGCACGGCGCCGCCGGCGGCATCGGGACGGCGGCCATCCAGCTGGCCAAGGCGATGGGCGCCGGGCGGGTCCTCGGCGTCACCTCGACGCAGGAGAAGGCCGACGTCGCGCGGAAGGCCGGTGCGGACGACGTCGTGCTGGCCGAGGGCTTCAAGGACGCGGTGAAGGAGCTCACCGGCGGGAAGGGGGTCGACGTCGTCGTCGACCCGGTCGGCGGGGACCGCTTCACCGACTCGCTGCGCTGCCTGAACCGCGAGGGGCGGCTCCTGGTCATCGGCTTCACCGAGGGCTCGATCCCGACGGTGAAGGTGAACCGGCTGCTGCTCAACAACGTCTCGGTCGTCGGAGTGGGGTGGGGCGCCTTCTTCCTGGCCGACCTCGGCTACCTGCAGGAGCAGTGGGCCGCGGTCCGGCCGATGCTCGAGTCGGGACAGCTCGACCCGGTGATCGGTGCGACCTTCCCGCTCGAGCAGGCGTCGGCGGCGCTGCTCGAGATCGACGAGCGGCGCGCCCTCGGCAAGGTGCTGCTGCAGGTCCGCTGACGCTGCCCGGGGGCCTACGCTCTCGGGGTCATGACGCCCCTCGTGCACCGCTGCCTGGCCGTGGTGCTGTGGCTCGAGGCGCTGTTCGTCGTCGCCCTGTGCGTCGCCGTGCTCACCTCTCCGGTGGCACCGGACGAGCAGACCGCCGTCGCGCTGCGCCTCGGCGCCGGCGTGGCGGCCGCCGTGGTGGTCGGCCTGCTGGTCGCGGCCGGCCTGGTGCTGTGGCGCCGTCACCGCACGCCGCCCGGACGGGCGGGCACGACCGTGCTGGTGATCGTGGCGGTCGGTCACTTCTTCGAGGCGGCCTCGACGCTCGCGTCGCTCGTCTCGGCCGTCGACCAGGACGGGGGCGCGCTCGCCGGCCGCCTGGCCCTGTCGGCGGCCACCCTGGTCATGGGCGTCCTGGTGCTGTGGGCGGGCGTGGCGCCGCGGCCCGGCGTCCCCCGCTGAGCCCGGCGCCGAGCCACCCGGCGGCGTTGTGCGGGTGCCGCCCCGGGAGCAGACTCTCGCGCATGAGCGGACCCGTCGACGCCGACCACGCCCTGACCGAGGGCGCCGACGGCGCGACGCCGCCGGTGCTCGAGCTCACCGAGGCGCGGCGCGCCGAGGTCGGCGGGCTGCCGGTGCGCCGGGCCCTGCCGATCCGGCGACGGCGCACGGTCGGGGCCTGGTGCTTCGTCGACCACCTCGGCCCGGCCCGGCTCGACGACGAGCTGTCGATCGAGATCGGCCCGCACCCCCACATCGGGCTGCAGACCGTCACCTGGCTGCTCGAGGGCATGCAGGTGCACCGCGACAGCCTCGGCTCGGAGCAGGTCGTGCGCCCCGGCCAGCTCAACCTCATGACGGCCGGCGGCGGTGTCGCGCACGCCGAGGAGTCGCTCGAGTACCGCGGTCCGGTCGCGGGGGTGCAGCTGTGGGTCGCGCAGCCGGAGGGGACCCGGCACGGCGACGCCGGCTTCGAGCACCACGCCGACCTCCCGCAGGTCGAGCTCGACCGGGCGGTCGCGACCGTCCTCGTCGGGCAGCTGGCCGGCGTCGAGAGCAAGGCCCGCGCCGACACCCCGCTGCTCGGCCTCGACCTCGCGCTGCGGCCGGGCCGGGCCGTGCTGCCGCTGCAGCGCGAGCACGAGCACGCCCTGGTGGTGCTCGAGGGCGCCGTGCGGGTCGACGGCGACCGGGTCGTCGAGCCCGGCGCGCTCGCCTACCTGGGCACGGGTCGGGACGACCTCGCGCTCGAGTGCACGGCCGACGCCCGCGCCCTCCTGCTCGGCGGGCAGCCGTTCGGCGAACCGGTGCTGATGTGGTGGAACTTCGTCGCGCGCTCGCGCGAGGAGGTCGACCGCGCCCACGCCGCCTGGCAGGCGGGCGACGAGCGCTTCGGCCCGGTCTCCTCCGAGCTGTCCCGGATCCCGGCGCCCCTGCCGCCGTGGCAGCGGCAGGGCTGACCGCGGGCTGACGGGCGGCTGGCCCGTACGGTCCGTGCCCATGGACTTCACGCACTCGGCCCGCGCGCAGGACCTGATCGGGCGGCTGTCCGCCTTCGTCACCGAGTCGGTCGAGCCGGTCGAGGCCGCGCTGCAGCCCCGGCTCACCGGGGAGCCGGTGTGGGAGGCGCTGCCGGAGATGGCGGCGCTCAAGGCCGAGGCCCGGCGCCGCGGGCTGTGGAACCTCTTCCTTCCCGACAGCGAGCTCGGCGCCGGCCTGACCAACGTCGAGTACGCCCCGCTCGCCGAGGTGATGGGGCGCAGCTGGCTGGCCGCCGAGGCCACCAACTGCAGCGCGCCGGACACCGGCAACATGGAGGTGCTGCACCACTTCGGGTCGCCGGAGCAGAAGTCGCGCTGGCTGCGCCCGCTGCTCGAGGGCGAGATCCGGTCGGCGTTCTGCATGACCGAGCCCGACGTCGCCTCCTCCGACGCGACGAACCTGCAGGCCACCGCGGTGGTCGACGGTGACGAGGTCGTGGTCAACGGCACGAAGTGGTGGTCGACCGGCGTCGGCCATCCCGACTGCGAGCTGCTGCTGTTCATGGGCCTGACCGACCCCACGGCGCACCGGCACGCGCAGCACTCGATCGTGCTGGTGCCGCGCGACACCCCCGGCGTGACGGTCGAGCGGATGCTGCAGACGATGGGCTGGTGGGACGCGCCGTCCGGGCACGGCCAGGTGCGGTTCGACGACGTGCGGGTGCCGCTCGCGAACGTCGTCGGCAGTCCGGGCGGCGCGTTCGCGATCGCCCAGGGCCGGCTCGGGCCGGGCCGGGTGCACCACTGCATGCGCGCCGTCGGCCTGGCCGAGCGGGTGCTGGAGATGGCCTGCGAGCGGGCCGTGCGCCGCACCGCCTTCGGCAAGCCGATCGCGAACCTCGGCGGCAACCGCGAGCGCATCGCCGACGCCCGGATGGCCGTCGACCAGGCGCGGCTGCTGGTGCTGCACGCCGCCTGGCTGCTCGACACCGAGGGGCTGGCCGGCGCGCTGTCGGCGGTCAGCTCGATCAAGGTGGTCGTGCCGAACGTGCTGCAGTCGGTGGTGGACCTCGCCATCCAGCTGCACGGCGGAGCGGGGCTGTCGCAGGACGTGCCGCTCGGCCCGGCATGGACGGTGGCCCGCGCGCTGCGCCTGGCCGACGGCCCGGACGAGGTGCACCGCGGCGTCGTCGCCAAGCTGCAGCTGGCCCCGTTCCTGCAGGCCCGCAAGGACGGATGAGGACGCGGCGCGCGGGCCGGCGTCAGCGGTAGGTGACCGCGTCCGCCGCGAGGTGCGCGTGCTCGTTGAACGTCAGCAGCGACGGGCCGGTGCTGCCGGCCACCAGCTTGGTGATCGCGCCGTTGACCGTCACCCGGTTCAGCGCGACCACGCCCTCGGCGCCGAGCCCGAGCAGGCTCGCGCAGACCGCGGCGATCACCCCGCCGGAGGTGAAGACGACGGCGTCGGAGCCCTTCTCCAGGCCGTCGAGCAGCTCGTGGAGAGCGTCGGCCGCCCCGCCGGCGAAGGCGGGCCACCCGTCGGGCTGGTCGGGGGCGCCACCGTGCTCGACCCAGGCCAGCAGTGCGCTGTCGAGCAGCCCCTGCACCTCCCGCGAGCTCGCCGGCGTCGGGACGTCCGGGCGGACGTAGCGCTTGAGCAGGTCCAGGTGGTCGTACTCGTCCCACCGGCCGTCGACGCGCGGCTCGACGTCGATCCCGGCTGCGGCAAGGGCAATCGAGGCGGTGTCCCGCTGCCGGCGAAGGGTGCCGTGGACGGCGACCGGCCGCCGCAGTCCCCGGCGGGCCAGCTCGCCGCCGACCGTCTCGGCCTGCGCCCGGCCGGCATCGGACAGCTCGTCGTAGTCGGCCGCCCCGAAGGAGGCCTGGCGGACCAGCAGGACGACGGGCACGAGCGCACCGTAGAGCAGACCACCGGGGCGGCAGCCGCATCGCCCTCAGACAGTCGGGTCCTGACCCGCTTGCTGACCGGCAAGCGGGTCAGGACCCGACCCTCTGCGCCTTGCGACCACTAGCCCCGGCCTTTCAGTAGAGGCTTTACGCGACCGCAGTTGATCTTCGTTTTCATGCCGCGCGGAGCGGACAGCCGGCAGCGCCGGCCCGGGTCCGGTGCGTCCGTGGTTCTTCAGCGGAGGTGCGGGCGGTGGTGGTGCTGGCGGTCAGGCCGGGAGCGGGAGGAGCCGCAGGCGTGTGAACGCTCTGGCCAGCGCGAGGGTCCAGGGCCAGTGCTGGGCCAGGCGCAGGAACACTTTGCGCTGTCCGCGGGTGATGCGGGCGGCGGTGTGCAGCAGCCGGTAGCGCAGCGTCTTGGGCTCGGCCCGGTGCAGCTCGGGTTCGTCGGTCAGCAGCATCGTCTG
Organism: Mycobacteriales bacterium; assembly: GCA_035540755.1. GTDB lineage: Bacteria > Actinomycetota > Actinomycetes > Mycobacteriales > SCTD01 > DATLGD01. The sequence continues at coordinate 33,240 of DATLGD010000033.1, forward strand.
GGTCAACGCGAGCAGGTCGGCGGCGATCATCGCGAGTTCGAGCCAGACCTGGTTGATCGCCTCGTGCCGCGACGGCATCCGTCCCAGCCCGGTGTCCTTTCCGGTGCGGATCCGGTCCTCGACCCGGGCGTGCGCGCGGTGCCGGGCTTCCAGGAACGCCAGCTGCCCGCGGCCGGTGTTGGTGGTGAAGGCCTGGTAGCGGTAGCCGTCGCGGATCTCGAAGGCGTTCAGCGTCGCGCCGGGGTGCGGCAGCTCGCGGCGCACGATCACCCGCATCCCTGGGCAGGTCGTGGTCCAGCCGGTCAGGTCGAGCACGTCGGTGATCTCCACGACGTCGGCGTGCTCACGCAGGTCACCGTCGGCGTTGGAGGCGACCTGCCAGGCCCATTCGGGCATCTTGCTGATCGCGCCGCGGACCGCTTCGGTGACCGGGAAACCCACTGAGAACTCGAGGTTCTGCCGGCAAAGACCAGCCAGCAGGGCGTGGGAGTAGCCGGCGCCGTCGGCCCGGACCAGGACCGGCTTGTCCCGCCAGCGGTCCGGGATCTGGCTCAGCGCCATCTCCAGCAGCGCCAGGTGATCGGCGGCGGTGTTGCTGCCGGCGTTACCCGGCCGCAGGATCGCGCCGAGCGCTTCGCCGGTGTTGTCCAGCCACGCCCCGATCGGGTGGTAGCCGAAGCCACCCTTGAAGTTGCCGGCGGCGTCTTCTTTGTCCGAGTGCGCCGTCACCAACGTGGCGTCGATATCGATGACCACCGCATCGATGAGCCTGCCGGCGGCCCGCGAGCCAGGCAGCTCGACGCCGGTCAGCTCGGCGCGGGCCAGCCACGCCCGGTCCCGCGCCAACGCCCGGGCCTGCCGGATCCCGGCGAGCATCGAGCTGTCGATGCCGGCCAGCACCCGCCAGATGGTCGGGGTCGAAGCCACCGACCCGGCCGGCCCGTGCAGACCCTGCTGATCGGCCAAGGTCTGCACGTCGCTGATCGAGCGAGCCCCGTCGGCGATCGCAACCGCCACATCCACCAGCACCCGACCCGGATCATGGCCGCTGCGGCGTTCCCGCAAGCCGTCGGTGGCCTCGGACAACGCTGCGGTCAGCCCGATCCGGTCCGCCAACTCGGCCAGCAGCACCGTGCCGGCGTGCGACACCACCCCCGACCCGTCCGTCGTGACAACCGGCCGGGTTCTGCTCGTTGTACGGTGCACGCGCGAAGTGCCTTCCCAGTTCGGCGATCACGGTCTCTCAGCAAGACCACAATCCCAAACCGGGCAGGCACTTTCGCGCGTTCACAGGCCGTGTCGCACCACAAGATCAGCGCCCTACTGAAAGACCGGGGCTAGCCGATCCCCGCGACCCGCCGGCACCGCTCGTCGAGGTAGCCGACGAACACCCAGAAGTGCTCGAACGCCGGGTTGCTCGTCTGGCCGTGGAAGAAGCGGTAGTAGATCTGCTGCGCGATGACCGCGAGCCGGAACAGGCCGAACACCTCGTAGAAGGTCCAGTCCCGCACCGCGACGCCGGTGCGCTCGGCGTAGCGCTCGACGATCTCGGCGCGGGTCGGCATGCCGGGCAGGTCGCTCGGCTGGCGCTTGCTGACGCGGAACATCTCGTCGTCGTCGGCCTGCACCCAGTAGGCCAGCGCCCCGCCGAGGTCCATCAGCGGGTCGCCGAGCGTGGCCATCTCCCAGTCGAGGACGCCGACCACCTGCAGGTCGTCCGACAGCACGAGGTTGTCGAGCCGGAAGTCGTTGTGCACCAGCACCGTCGCGACGTCGTCGGGCTGCCGCTCGGCCAGCCACGCCATGACCGCCTCGAAGTCGGGCACGTTGCCGGTGCGTGCCCGGCGGTAGCGCTCGGACCAGCCGGTGACCTGCCGGCCGACGTAGCCACGGCCCTTGCCGAGGTCGCTCAGCCCGGCTGCCTCGACGTCGACGGCGTGCAGCTCGAGCAGCGCGTCGAAGGCACGCAGCCCGAGGTCGCGCGCCGCGTCCTCGGTGAGGGTCATGCCGTCGGGCGGCCGGCCGCGCAGGATCGTGCCCTGCACCCGCTCCATGACGTAGAAGTCCGAGCCGAGCACGGCGGCGTCGGTGCAGAGCGCCACCATCTGCGGCACGTAGCGGTAGTGCGGACTTAGCGCCTTCTGCACGCGGTGCTCGCGCACCAGGTCGTGCGCGCTTGCCGCCTTCTGCCCGAGCGGAGGGCGGCGCAGCACCAGCTCGCGCTCCGGCCCGTAGCGCAGCAGGTAGGTCAGATTCGACGCGCCGCCGCCGAACTGGCGCACGTCCGGCAACGACGGCGGCAGGTCGGGCACGACGGCACGCAGCCAGGCGTGCACGGCGTCGACGTCGAAGGCGTCCTCGTCGCGGACCGGGCGCGGCTCGCTGCTCACGAGCTGCCGTGGACGTGCTGCGCGTCGCCGGGGGCCGTGATCGAGGTGAGCCGGCTCATGTCGATGCCGG
>DATLGD010000034.1:0-11562 GCA_035540755.1 Mycobacteriales bacterium
GACGAGGACGCGCGCGGCGGCACGACCCGGTCCGCCACTAGCGTGCCCCCGTGCGCGTCCTCGTCACCGGCGGAGCCGGCTTCATCGGGGCGGCCGTCGTCGACGCCCTGCTCGCTGCCGGCCACGAGGTCCGGGTGCTCGACGCGCTGCTGCCCGAGGTGCACCGCGGCGGCTGGCCGGAGCACCTCGACCCGCGCGCCGAGCGCGTCGAGGCCGACGTGCGCGCCACCCCCGACGCGGCGCTGGACGGCGTCGACGCCGTCTGCCACCAGGCGGCGATGGTCGGGCTCGGGGTCGACCTGCAGGACCTGCCCGGCTACGTCGGCCACAACGACCTCGGGACGGCGTCGCTGCTGGCGGCGATGGACCGGGCCGGCACCGGCCGGCTGGTGCTCGCCAGCTCGATGGTCGTCTACGGCGAGGGCCGGTACGCCTGCGCCGAGCACGGCGTCGTGCGGCCCGGGCCGCGGGAGGAGCGCGACCTGGCCGCCGGCGCCTTCGAGCCGCGCTGCCCGCGGTGCGGCCGGCCGCTCGACAGCGGCACCGTCCCGGAGGACGCGCCGCTCGACCCGCGCAACGTCTACGCCGCGACCAAGACCGCGCAGGAGCACCTGGCCGCCTCGTGGGCGCGGGTCACCGGCGGCACCGCCGTCGCCCTGCGGTACCACAACGTCTACGGCCCGCACATGCCGCGCGACACCCCCTATGCGGGCGTCGCCTCCCTGTTCCGCAGCGCGCTCGCCCGCGGGGAGGCGCCGCGCGTCTACGAGGACGGCGGGCAGCGGCGCGACTTCGTGCACGTGCGCGACGTCGCGCGGGCGAACCGGCTCGCCCTCGAGGCCGACCTGCCGAGCGGGCTGTCCGCGTTCAACGTCGCGAGCGGCGTGCCGCACACCGTCGGCGACCTCGCCCGCGAGCTCGCCGTGGCCTGCGGCGGGCCGGCGCCGGTCGTCACCGGGCAGTTCCGGCTCGGCGACGTCCGGCACGTCGTCGCCTCGGCCGAGCGGGCCCGCGACGTCCTGGGCTTCACCGCCGAGGTCGCCTTCGACGACGGCGTCCGTGAGTTCGCCACCGCTCCCCTGCGCTCCTGACGCGCGACGCTCGACGAGAACCGCGCACGGCCCGCGTGCGAAGGTCTGCACGTGCCCGACGTCGTCCTGCCCTGCCTGAACGAGGCCGGTGCCCTGCCCTGGGTGCTGTCCCGGCTGCCGGCCGGCTACCGGGCGATCGTGGCCGACAACGGCTCCGACGACGGCTCGCCGGAGATCGCCCGGGCGCACGGCGCCCGCGTCGTGCCCGCCTCCCCCCGCGGCTTCGGCGCCGCCTGCGCCGCCGGTCTCGACGCCGCCGACGCCGACGACGACGTCGTCTGCTTCCTCGACGCCGACGGCAGCCTCGACCCGCAGCAGCTCCCGCGCGTGGCCGGCCCGCTGCTCGCCGGCGAGGCCGAGCTCGTCCTCGGCCGGCGCCGGCCCACCGAGCGCGGCGCCTGGCCGCTGCACGCGCGGCTCGGCAACGCCGCGGTCGCCCGGGCGCTGCGCCGGCGGTCCGGCGTCGTCGTCACCGACCTCGGCCCGATGCGGGCCTGCCGCCGTGAGGCGCTGCGCGGGCTCGCGCTGCGCGACCGCCGGTTCGGCTACCCGCTCGAGATGGTCACCAAGGCCGCCGCCGCCGGCTGGCGGATCGCCGAGGTCGACGTCGACTACCTGCCGCGCACCGGCCGCTCGAAGGTCACCGGGACGCCGCTCGGCACCGCGCGCACGGTGCGCGACATGCGCCGGGTGCTGCGGGAGGTGGCGTGAGCCTTCCGGTCCCGTTGCCGGTCCAGCTGCTCGTGCTGGCCAAGACGCCCGTCCCGGGCCGGGTGAAGACGCGGCTGTGCCCGCCGCTGACCCCCGCCCAGGCCGCCGACGTCGCCGCCGCCGCGCTCGAGGACACCCTCGACGCCGTCCGCGCCACCCCGGTGGCCAGGCGGGTGCTGGTCGTCGACGGCGACGCCACCGCCGCCGGCTTCGACGTGGTGCCCCAGCGCGCCGGCGGGCTCGACGAGCGGCTCGGCGGCGCCTTCGACGACGTCGCCGCCGCTGGCCTCCCTGCGCTGCTGATCGGGATGGACACCCCGCAGGTGACCCCGGCGCTGCTCACCGCCGCCGCGGACGCGCTCCTCGGCAGCGCGGCGGTGCTCGGCCTGGCTGCCGACGGCGGCTGGTGGGCGCTCGGCCTGCAGGTCCCGGACGGCGGCCTGCTGCGCGGCGTCGCCACCTCCCGCGACGACACCGGCCGGCGCCAGCTCGACCGGCTGACCGCCGCCGGCCTCGACACCGTCGCGCTCCCGGTGCTCTCCGACGTCGACACCGCCGCCGACGCCGTCGCCGTGGCCCGCGCGGCGCCGGCGGGACGGTTCGCCGCCCTCGTCGCCGAGCTGATCGGCGACGGACCGCTGCTCGACGTGCGAGCCGGGTAGCACGGGTCCGTGCGCCTGCCCAGCCGCCGGTCGAGCCTGGTCACCGCCGAGGTCGTCCTCGTCGGCGTGCTCGGCGCGCTCCTCGGGCTCTTCGTGGCCGGCAGCGTGCGCATCCCGGTCGGCCCGTTCGACGCCGACCTGTCGCTGCGGCCGGCGCTCACCGGCAGCACCACCGTCGACGTGCCGCCGCTCGGGCAGCTGCACCTCGACACCCACGACGGGCCGGTGCGGCTGGGCGTCGCCGTCGCCTCGCTGCGGGCCGACGCGGCACGCGACATCGTCGCCGACCCCGCGTCGCTGGCCGACCTCGGCGGCGACGTGCAGAGCGACCTGCGCCGCGGCGTGGTCGAGCTGGTCCTGCGCACGCTGCTGGTCGCCGTCGTCGGAGCGGCCGCCCTCGGGCTGCTGGTCTTCCGGCAGCGGTGGAGACGCATCGCGGCGGCCACCGGCGCCGGGCTCGGGATGCTGCTGGCCGCCGGCGCCTTCGCCGGCCTGACCTACGACGACCGGGCGCTGGCGCAGCCCCGCTTCTCCGGGCTGCTGGCGTCCGCGCCGGCCGCGGTCGGCGACGTCCGCGACCTGCTGGCCCGCTTCGACGTCTACCAGCTGCAGCTCGGCCGCCTGGTGGCCAACGTCAGCCAGCTGTACGCGGTGACCAGCTCGCTGCCGGTGTTCCTGCCCACCGACGACACGATCCGCGTCCTGCACGTCAGCGACCTGCACCTGAACCCGACCGCCTTCGAGGTCATCGGCTCGACCGCGCGGCAGTTCAGCGTCGACGTCATCGTCGACACCGGCGACATCAACGACTGGGGCAGCCCGCCCGAGGGCGCCTACGTCAACGGGATCGCCGACCTGCCGGCGCCGTACGTGTACGTGCGGGGCAACCACGACAGCGGGCTGACCCAGCTGAACGTCGCGGCGCAGCCCAACGCCGTGGTGCTCGACGGGCCGGAGATCGTCGAGGTGGGCGGTGTGCGGTTCCTCGGCATGGGCGACCCGCGGTTCACACCGGACAAGAGCACCGGCGACGACGACGCGCCCGCGGAGCGGATGCTCGCCGTCGGCCGCACCCTCGCCCGCGAGATCCGCACGGCGTTCGAGCCGCCCGACATCGTCGCGGTGCACGACCCGATCTCCGCCCGGCCGCTCATGGGGCAGACGCCGCTGGTGCTGGCCGGCCACCGGCACCAGCGCGAGGACGTCCGCGAGGACGACACGCTGCTCATGATCCAGGGCTCCACCGGCGTCGCCGGGCTGCGCGCCCTCGAGGGCGACCGGCCGACGCCGATCACCCTGACCGTGCTCTACCTCGACCCCGAGACGCGCGAGCTGCAGGCCTACGACGACATCACCCTCGGCGGTCTCGGCGCGAACGACGCGAGCATCCGGCGCACCGTCGCCGGGCAGGTGCTCGCCCAGAGCCAGGAGGAGGACGCCGAGGAGGGGCGTGACGGCGAGGGGGCCGACGGCGAGCCGGGCACGCCCCCGACCGGCGGGACGGCGACCACGACACCGACCGGGCCAGGGGACGCCCCCGCGGAGGAGCCCGGCGACCCACCCGCGCCCGCCGCGACCGCAACCACGACCACGCAGCCGGCGGCAGCACCCGCCCGGCGCACCCGCTCGCGGCGAGGCTGAGCCGCGCCGGCGTCCGCTATGCTTCCTGCGTCCCCGACGGCCGGACGGCCTGAGGCGCGCCTCCTCGCGGGGTTCGTCCCCATCGTCCAGCGGCCTAGGACTCCACCCTTTCAAGGTGGCTACGCGGGTTCGAATCCCGTTGGGGGCACGGCACGAGAGCACGACCAGGCGTCCACACGTCTGCAACGGCCTGTCACCAGGCCCCGTAGCGCAGTTGGTTAGCGCGCCGCCCTGTCACGGCGGAGGTCGCGGGTTCGAGTCCCGTCGGGGTCGCAGCACCATCCGGTCAGGTAGCTCAGCTGGTAGAGCATGCGACTGAAAATCGCAGGGTCGGCGGTTCGATCCCGTCCCTGACCACCGGCCACGGCGCCCGCCGGCCTGCTCTCGGGTGGGCCGTCTGCCGGCAGGCCTTGACGACGGACGCGCCGCTCCCGATCATCCGACCCGTACCTGCCCGACCTCTCGGGGGGTGCAACGGGGCGGTGGGGCGATGACCCAGGCAGCAGTCGCCCGCGCGACGCTGAGCTCGGTGGGGCTGTTCGCCCGCCTCGACGACGACGTCCTCGACGCCCTGGCCGCTCGCGCCGTGGCCCGCGCCTGGGCGCCCGGAGCCATGGTGATCGAGCAGGGGACACGCGGTGGCTCGCTGCTCGTGCTCAGCCGCGGCGCCTGCACGGTCTACCGGCGGCCCGGCGAGCGCGACAGGGCGGCGATCGCGCACCTGCGGGCTCCGGCCGTCCTGGGCGAGGTCACGCTGCTGGACGGGTCGCCCCGCACCGCGTCCGCGGAGGCGACCGAGCCGACCGAGGGCCTGGAGCTGCGCCGCGAGGACCTGCTCGACGTGGTGCGGTCCTCACCGGCGCTGCTCGACGCGCTGCTGGTGGAGCTCGGCAGCCTGGTGCGGCGGCTCTCCGACCAGGCCGCCGAGCACGTGCTCCTCGACTTCAGCGGGCGGGTGGCACGGACGCTCCTCGACGTGGCCGACGCAGCCGGTCAGGTGCGGCTGAGCCAGACGCGCATCGCCGAGCTCGCCGGCGGGAGCCGGCAGAGCCTGAACGTCGTCCTGCGCACCTTCGCCCGCCGGGAGCTCGTGCGGGTGGACGGCCGCGTGGTCGTCGTCCTGGACCGGGCGTCCCTGCGGCGCCGCGCCGGACTGCCCGCGGCGGAGCAGCCGTGACGCCGACCGTCTCGGGCGCGGAGGGACGAGCCGGTCACGAGGCGGACCTGACCGGGCAGCTCGTGGCCGACCGGTACCGGGTGGAGCGGCTCGTGGCCACCGGCTCCCGCAAGCTCGTGCACCTCGGGCACGACCTGCACCTGCAGCGCACGGTCGCCGTCTGCACCGTGCGCCCCGAGCACCGCACACCGGCCGAGCTCGAACGGCTGCGAGCCGAGGCGTCCGTGCTGGCACGGCTCGGTGGACATCCCCACGTCGTGCAGGTCCACGACCTGTGCACGCACGGCGGCACCGACGTCCTGGTGCTGCAGCACCTGCCCGGCGGGACGCTCGAGGACCGGCTGGCGCGCCCGCTGCCCGTCCCGGAGGCGCTGACCGTGGCGCTCGACGTCGCCCGTGCACTCGACCACACGCACCGGCACGGGGTGGTCCACCGCGACGTCAAGCCCGAGAACGTCTGGATCGACGCGACCGGGCGAGCGATGCTCGGCGACTTCGGGCTGGGCGTGCTCGAGAGCTGCGCGACGACGCTGCCGCTGCTCGGGACGGTCGACTACATGTCGCCCGAGCAGGCCGCCGGTGAGGACCCCCGACCGGCAGACGACGTGTACGCGCTCGGCGCCCTGCTGTTCCGGATGCTGACCGGGCGCACCGTCTTCCCGGGCACCGACACCGTCGACGTCGTCCGCCGGCTCCTGTCGTCCCCGCCGCCGGCCCCCTCGAGCCTGCGCCCGGACCTGCCCGCGGCCGTCGACGCACTCGTGCTGCGGCTGCTCGCCGCCCCGGGCCGGGCCAGGCCCACGGCCGGCGTGGCCGCCGACGCGCTGGCCGGCCTGCTCGCGCCGCCCGCCGCCAGCAGCACAGCGCCGGCCGGGCACGTGCGCGAGGCCGGCGCGCTGGTCGGCCGCGGTCGTGAGCTCGCGCAGCTGCGCCAGCACCTCGCATCCGCCGAGCAGGGCCGTGGCGCCTTCGTCGTGATGCTCGGCGACGCCGGGATCGGCAAGACGCGCACGTCGCTCGCCCTGGCCGATGAGGCGACCGGCCGCGGGTGGGTGACCTTGCCGGGGCGGTGCCACTCGGGCGACGGCGCGCCGGCGTTCTGGCCCTGGACCCAGGTGCTGCGGGCCGCGGTGCGCGCGTTCGGCGACGAAGCGGTCTGCGCGCACGCCGGCGCCGGTGCGGCTCTGGTCACCGAGCTGCGAGGGGCCGCGGTGAGCCGCGGGGGGCGCGGCCTGCCGGGCGACGCCGAGCACCGGCGGACCGTGCTGTCCGACGCGGTCGCCTCGGTGCTCGGCGGGCTCTCGGTCCGGCGCCCGGTGCTCGTCGTGATCGACGACGTGCACTGGGCGGACACGGCCTCGGTCGAGCTGCTGGAGCTCGTGGCCCCGACGCTCGCCGCGACGCGCGTCGTCCTGCTGGCCTGCGGCCGTCCCGACGAGGGGGCGGGCGCGCGAGCGGCGCTGACCCGGCTGACCGCCCGCGCGGACGTCACCGTGCACCTGGGCGGGCTGGCGGCCGACGAGACGAGAGAGCTCCTCGAGGCCGGGCTCGGCACCGCCCCCGGCGGTGCGCTGGTGCAGGACCTGCACCAGCGCACCGCCGGCAACCCCTTCTACCTGTCCGAGATGGCGCGTCTGCTGACCGAGGAGCAGCGGGTGGCCCCTGACGGCACGCTGCTGGCCGCCCAGGTCGGCGTGCCGGCGGGGTTGCGCGACGTGCTCCTCCGCCGCGTCTCGCACGTGTCGCCGGAGTGCGCCGACCTGCTGCGCACCGCCTCCGTCCTGGGCCGCGAGCCGCGGCTCGACGTCCTCGCCGCCGTCAGCGGCCGGTCCGCCGGCGAGGTGATGGCACTGCTGGACGAGGCGGTCGAGGCGCGTCTCGTGGTCGCGCTGGCCGGACTTCCCGTGCGGTACCGCTTCGCGCACGCCCTCGTGCAGGAGGCGCTGTACGACGACGTGCCGCTGGCCCGCCGGTCGGCACTGCACCGCACCGCCGGGACGGCGCTCGCCGCCGTCTGCGAGGCCGGTGGCGACGTCCCGCCCGCGGAGGTGGCGCACCACCACGTGCGCGCCGCCGCCGACGGCGACGTGGTCGAGGCGGTGCGGTGGTCCGTCGTCGCCGGTGATGCAGCGGCGGCCTCGGGCGGCTTCGAGGACGCCGTGGCCCAGCACGCCCGAGCCGTGCACCTCGCGGCGTCGGCACGCGCCGCGGGTACAGCGCCGGGGCTGCCGGCCTGCGGCGAGCTGCTGCTCCGGCTCGGGGCGGCGCACTGGCTGGCCGGAGATGCGGAGCAGGCGCGGGCTGCGCACCACCGCGCCGCCTCGGAGGCGCTGGTGCACGGCGACCCGGAGCTGCTGGCCCGGGCTGCGCTCGGGCTGGGGCACGGGTTGGGTGGCTTCGGGTTCGTCGAGCACGCCGACGGCGAGCTGATCGCCCTCCTCGAGGAGGCGCTGGCGGCGCTGCCCGAAGGCGACAGCACGCTGCGGGTGCGTCTGCTGAGCCGGCTCGCCACCGAGCTGTACTTCACCCCGTTCCGGCGTCGGCGGGTCGACCTGTCCGCGCGGGCGGTCGAGATGGCCGCACGACTGCACGACCCCGCCGACGAGGTCGTGGCGCTCGACAGCCGGGTGCACGCCCTGCTCGGGCCGGACGACGTGGGAGAGCGACGGCGGGCGGCCGGCCGGATCGTGCAGCTGGCCACGGCGCTCGGCGACGTCGACGGCCAGTTCCGGGGGCACTGCCTGAGGCTGGCGGTCTCGCTGGAGACGGGTGCGGCGGACCAGGCAGCCGCGGACGCCGCGGCCTGCCGCCGCATCGCGGACGAGCACGCCCTGCCGCAGCACCGCTGGCAGGCCGCGGTGTTCGAGGCCGCACCGGTGCTGCGGGCCGGCGACTTCGACGACGGCCGACGCCGCGCCGACGCCGCTCTGGCGCTGGGGCGGCGCGGCAGCCGGGACATGGCGTCGGTCATGTGGGGGGCACAGCTGCTGCTGTGGGCCTGGGGCACCGGCCGCCTGGACGAGGTCGTCGGCCCGGTCGGCGAGTTCGCCGACCGCTACCCGCACGCTCCGGCCTGGCGCGCGGCCTACGCGTTCTGCCAGCTCGAGCTCGGTCGCACCGATGCCGCGCGCGACGAGCTGTCCTCCTGCTGCGGGGCCGACCTGACCGGCCTGCCCCGGGACGGGAACTGGCTCACCGCCACGGCGCTGCTCGCGCACGTCGCCGCGGGCGTCGGCGACCTCGACCGGGCGCGGGCGCTCACCGTGGCCCTGCGCGACTACGCCGACCGCACGGTCGTGATCGCTGCCGGCGCCGTCGCCTTCACCTCGGTGCACCTGCCGCTCGGCGCCCTGCACGCGACCCTGGGCGACACCGACGTGGCCCTCGCGCACCTGGCCGCCGCGGCAGCAGAGCACCGCCGGGTGGGCGCGCTGCCCTTCGTCGTCTGGACGGCCGCCGAGCAGGTCCGCACGCTGCTCGCCCGCGGCGGTGCGGACGACCACCCTGCCGCGGCAGAGGTCCTCCAGGAGGCCCTTCCCCTGGCCAGGAGCCTGGGGATGCACGCGCACGTCCGTCGCCTGCTCGACGTCTCGTCCCGGCTGGTCGCCGGCAGCCGCTTCCCCGCGCAGGCGACGGCCCCGGACGACACGGGCATCCCCGTGACCCTCCTGCTGACCGACGTCGCGGGCTCCACCGAGCTGACGGAGCGGCTCGGCGAGCGCACGGCGCACGCCCTGCTGGAGGAGCACCGCCGGCTCGTCGGGGCAGAAGCCGGGCGGCGGGGCGGCGTCGTCGTCAAGTCGCTGGGGGACGGCCTGCTGCTCACCTTCTCCGACGCACGCGAGGCGCTCGAGTGCGCGCTGGACATCGGGCAGGCGCACGCCGACGCCGGCGGTGCCGCGCCGCTGCGCCTGCGGATGGCCGTGCACACCGGACCGGTGCTCCGGCAGCGCGACTCGCTGTACGGGCTCACGATGATCGTCGGCGCCCGGCTGGCCGACGCCGCCGGCGCCGGTGAGGTCCTCGTCAGCGAGCCGGCGCGGCTGGCGGCCAGCGGCGGCCGGTTGAGGTTCTCGGGCGGGCAGGACCTCGCACTCAAGGGCCTGTCGTCCCCGCAGCGCGTCTACCGGCTGATCGGCCGAAGACCGACGTCACGCTGAACCGTCCGCGACGGTCGCACGCACGACAGCGCCGCACCCGGCGGGTGCGGCGCTGTCGGTCGCGCTCGCCCGGAGGGACGCACGCGGGTGCGGTGGTGCGGGGGTATCGGGTCCGCAGCGGCCGGCCCGGGAACGGCGGGCCGGTGCGTGCGGCAGACAGCGCCGGCGCGGCGCGGCGCGGTCGTGCTGCGGCTACTGCTGCTGCGGCTGCGGGCGCGGCGCGGGGATCCCGGCCAGCAGCGCCCGCACCTCGGCCTCGCGGTAGCGGCGGTGGCCGCCGAGCGTGCGGATCGAGGTGAGCTTGCCCGACTTCGCCCAGCGGGTGACCGTCTTGGGGTCGACACGGAACATGGTCGCGACCTCGGCCGGCGTCAGCAGGGCCTCGGCATCGGGGGTACGGGTGCTCATCGGGGTTCCTCTCGAGGGAGTCGACCCGGTGTCGACCGCTCCGACAAGCAGAGTCGCCGATGCCCGCTTTCTCCGGTATGGCCCGGACGGATCATTTCTGGCTAGTCCATCCAGGCACTGCCCCGGTCAGTTGGCCGACTCGACGGCCTGCAGCGCCTTGCTCCGGGCGTTCACCCTGGCGTACGCGGCGGCGGCCCGCGACGGGTCGCCGTCGGCGAGGGCGGCCAGCGCCCCGGCGATGTCGCGGGCCGACTCGTCCTGGGTGAGCTCGGCGTCGTCGAGCAGGTGGGCGAGACCGCCGTAGTCCAGCTCGACCACCGAGCGCGGGTGGAACTCCTCCAGCCAGCGGCCCATCTCCTCGACGCCCTCGGTCACCGGCCCCTCGTCGACGGTGCGCCGCAGGACGTCGAGCGCCCGGGCCGTGCGGCGCCGCGCGCGGGACATCGCGGTCCGGTACACCAGCCGTCGGCCCAGCGGCCGGGCGGTGCCGGGGGCGGCGCCGTCCTGCCCCAGGCTGACCTCCCGCTCCGACGGGTCGACCAGCACGAACCAGCGCAGCGGCACCTGCCACGGGCTGGTGAGCACGTGCACCCGCAGGTCGGGCTCCTCGGCCCGCAGCCGCTCCAGCTCCTCGTCGCAGGCGTCGAGCAGCGGGCGGGAGACGAACGCCTCGACCAGCTCCTCGGGCAGCTCGGCGCCGAACGCCTCGAGGGCATGCAGCGACCGCAGCCTCGTGCGCCAGGGGCACAGCAGCGTCACGCCGTCGACCTCGAGCACGAACGCCTCGTCGCCCACCTGCGGCAGCTCGCGGACCGGCACCGCCACCAGCGACCGCAGGGCCGCGAGCCGCTCCGCCACGACCCCGGCGGCGAGGTCGTGCGCGCGGCCGTCGGCCAGGTAGGCCTCCCAGTACCGGCGCTCCTCGCCGTCGAAGGCGGCCAGCGGCTCGTACACCCGCAGAGCGGCCGCGAAGGCCGCCGCGCCAGGTGCCGCCGTCATGCCCGGCATGCTGTCACGACGACCGCCGGTCCGGCGGGTGCGCCGGGCGTCGCCGAGCGGGAGGGGCCGAGCGTCAGCGACCTGGCTACCCTCGCGGTCCGGGGTACACCTCCCCCGAGCACGAACGGCGTCCCCCACGACGGGACGCCGGCCACCGCCGCAGCCCGACAGGGCGGGCCGACCGCAGGAGCAGCTCCCATGGCCGTGTTCGACCGCACCGACCAGCTCAAGGACGCCGGGCACGAGCAGGTCGTGTTCTGCCAGGACCCGGCGAGCGGCCTCAAGGCGATCATCGCCGTCTACAGCACCGCCCTCGGGCCGGCGCTGGGCGGCACCCGCTACTTCCCCTACGCCAGCGAGGCCGAGGCCCTCGAGGACGTCCTCAAGCTGTCCCGGGCGATGGCCTACAAGGCGGCCTGCGCCGGCCTCGACCTCGGCGGCGGCAAGGCGGTCATCCTCGGCGACCCGGCCACCGACAAGAGCGAGGCCCTGCTGCGGGCCTACGGGCGCTTCGTCGAGTCGCTCGGCGGCCGCTACGTCACCGCCGCCGACGTCGGCACCTACGTGCAGGACATGGACGTCGTGGCGCGGGAGACCCGCTTCGTCACGGGCCGCTCGCCCGAGCACGGCGGAGCGGGCGACAGCGGGGTGCTGACCGCCTACGGCGTCTTCCAGGCCATGCGGGCCGCGGCCCAGCACACCTGGGGCAGCCC
>DATLGD010000035.1:0-18252 GCA_035540755.1 Mycobacteriales bacterium
CCGCCGAGGAGCCCACCACCGAGCCCACCACCGGGCCCACGCAGGAGCCCGCACCTGCGCCCGCCGAGGAGCCGGCTCCGGCCCCGGAGCAGCCCGGCACGACCACCACCACGTCCGCCCCGGCCCTGACCGAGCCGCACGTGTCGGTGTTCGGACCCGGTCAGGTCAGCGAGGACATCCGCACCTGGCAGGCGCGCATGGCCGAGCGCGGCTGGGAGATCAGCGTCGACGGCATCTACGGCCCGCAGACCGCCTCGGTCGCGGCCCGGTTCCAGGCCGAGAAGGGTCTGGCGGTCGACGGCCTGGTCGGTCCGCAGACCTGGGCCGCCGCCTGGGAGACCCCGATCACCTGACCGGTCCGGCCGCGACGACCCCCGTCGGCGCGATCTTCCACCGGTGTGATTACCCCCAGGCGTTCTCCACAGTGTGGAGAACCTCGCGGCCCGGACCGGCGGGACCGGCGTCAGCCCCGGCTCAGCGCCACTGGGTGGACAGGCCGAAGCCGGCGATGATGAAGCCGAAGCCGACCGGCAGGTTCCAGTTGCCCCAGCCCTCGGCCACCGGCAGGCCGAACATGTCGCCCTGGCTGATGTAGAAGACCACCAGCCACAGCACGCCGATGCCGAACAGGGTCAGCATCAGCGGAGCCAGCCAGCGCGGGCTCGGGCCCTTCTTCTTCGGCCCGCCTCCCGCGTTGGACGGCGGGGTGTAGACCGCCTTCTTGCGCTTGCGGGACTCGGGCACGTTCGGCTCCTGCGCGTCGTTGGGAGAGCGGACTGGGGCTAGCGTAACGATCGCGCTCCGCTCGGGCGGGGCGCACGGCGCGGCCAGCGAAGCGCCGGAGGGCGAAGGAGGGGACAGGAACCGTGCGGCCGACGTTCGTGCTCGTCCCGCTCACCGCCCTCGCCGCCGGCCTGCTGTTCGCCACCAGCGCCACGACCGCTCAGGGCACCGACCTGCGGGCCGACCGTCGGCTGCAGCTCACCGAGCTCATCGCCCGCGAGACCGCCGGCGTCGAGCGGCTCGAGCGCGGCGCTGCCGAGCTGCGCCGCGAGGTGCAGGAGCAGTCCGACGCCGCGGCGGCGTCCGACGGCCGGGTTGCGGCCGAGCAGGCAGCGGTCGAGCTGGAGGTCGCCGCCGGCCTGGTGCCGTTGACCGGTCCCGGCGTCACGGTCGAGCTCGACGACGCCCCGCGCCGCCCCGGCCGGCCCGAGCTGTCCGACGACCCCGACGACCTCGTCGTCCATCAGCAGGACGTGCAGGCCGTCGTCAACGCCCTGTGGGCCGGGGGCGCCGAGGGCATGACCCTGATGGGCCAGCGGATCGTGTCGACCAGCGCCGTGCGGTGCGTCGGCAACACGGTCATCCTGCACGGGCAGGTTTACAGCCCGCCGTTCGTGGTCACCGCGGTCGGGGAGCCGACGGCGCTGCGCGCCGCGCTCCAGGACGATCCCGGCGTCGCCTACTTCCGCACATTCGTCGAGCGCTTCGGCCTCGGCTACGCCGTGCGCACCGAGCGCGAGGTGACGCTGCCGGCGTACACCGGACCGCTCGAGCTGCCGCACGCCGTCGGCCGGCCGGCCGGCTGAGCGCCGCCGAGGACCAGGACGCCATGAGCTCCCGCACCGGCGACGCCGTCCGCACCGCCCTGCGCGGCGTCGGTCAGACGCTGATCACGATCGGCGCGGTGCTGCTGCTGTTCTGCGTCTACGAGATCTGGGTGACCAACCTGGTCACCGCGCAGGAGCAGGAGCAGCTCGAGCACGAGATCGCCCGGGAGTGGGCGCAGCCCGCGCCGCCGCCCGACGGGGGGGTGCGGCCGGTCTCGGTCGAGCTCGGCAGCGGCATCGCCGTCCTGCGCGTCCCCCGGCTCGACGAGGGGCCGGACGACCAGTACAGCCAGGTCGTCGTCGAGGGGACGTCACAGGCCGACCTGAAGCGCGGCCCGGGACGCATCGTCGAGTCCCAGCTGCCGGGGGAGCTGGGCAACCTGGTCATCAGCGGGCACCGCACCACCTACGGTGCCCCGTTCGCCGACCTGGACCGGCTCTTGCCCGGTGACGCCGTCGTCGTCGAGACCCGCGACACCTGGTACACCTACCGGGTCACCGGCACCGAGATCGTCCTGCCCAGCGCGGTCGAGGTGACGCTGCCGGTGCCCGGTCGGCCGGGTGTCGAGCCGACCGAGAGCGTGCTGACTCTGACCACCTGCCACCCCCGCTACTCCGCCCGGCAGCGCATGGTCGTCTCGGCGGCGCTGGAGGAGACCCTGCTCAAGGTCGACGGCGACCCGGCCGCCCTCACGGGGGCCTGATGTACGTCTGGATCTGGCGGCACCTGCCCGGCGGCCTGCCCGGCAAGCTGGTCGGCTCGCTGATCCTCCTCGGCGCCGTGGTCGTGCTGCTGTTCACCGTCGTCTTCCCGGCGGTCGAGCCGCTGCTGCCCTACTCCGACGTCACGGTCGACACCGTCGACGGCCCCGGCCCGTCGCCGGCCGAGGGCGGGCCGACGGCTCCGGCCCCCTGACCGTCCTCGCGGGCTAGCATCCGGCGCGGCGCCCACGCCGCGTGCCGCCCGCTGCAGCGCCGGGCCGACCCGTCGGACCCCGGCGCCGACCTCCCAGGAGAGCCGTTCGTGCCCGGCCCCGCCTCCCGAGCGCCTCGTCGCCGTCCCGCCCCGGCCGAGGTCGCCGCGGCCCCAGCCCGGTCTCCGTACGCCCAGCGGCCCTGGCTGGCCAGCTACCCCGAGGGCGTCCCGGCCGACCTCGACGTGCCGGACGTCCCGCTGACCCGGCTGCTCGACGACGCCGCTGCCGCCTGGCCGTCGAGCACCGCCCTGGCCTTCTTCGGCTCCCGGATCTCCTACCAGGAGCTGCAGGACGTCGTCGACCGGTTCGCGACGGCCCTTGCCGGTCTCGGGGTCGGCAAGGGCGACCGGGTCGCCGTCGTCCTGCCGAACTGCCCGCAGAACGTCATCACCACCTACGCCGCCCTGCGCCTGGGCGCGGTCGTCGTGCAGCACAACCCGCTCTACACCGAGCCGGAGCTGCGCCACCAGCTGGCCGACTCCGGCGCGACCGTCGTCGTCTGCCTCGACCGCGTCTACGAGTCCGTCGCCAGGGTGCGGCGCGACACCGCGGTGCAGCACGTCGTCGTGACGAGCCTGGTCGACTACCTGTCGACGACCGAGAAGCTCCGGCTGCAGCTGCCGCTGACGAAGGCGAAGCGGGCCAGGGCCGAGATCACCGCGACGATCCCCAAGGGCGCGCCGGTTCAGCAGTTCCTCGCACTGCTCAAGAGCGCCGGCGTCCGGTCGCGCCAGGTGCCGGTGGACCCGGGCACCGACCTCGCCCTGCTGCAGTACACCGGAGGCACCACCGGCGCCTCGAAGGGCGCGATGCTCACCCACCGCAACCTGGTGAGCAACGCCTGGATGAACCGGCTGTGGGACACCGGCGCGACGCCCGGCAAGGAGGTGTGCCTGGCGGTCCTGCCGCTGTTCCACGCCTACGGCCTGACCGTCTGCATGAACGCGACCATGCTGCTCGGGGGTACGCTGGTGCTGCTCCCGCGGTTCGACCTCGACCGGCTGTTCACCGCCGTCGACCGGTGGAAGCCGACGATGCTGCCCGGCGTCCCGCCGATCTACAAGGCGATGAGCGACAGCCCGAAGGCCAGCTCGGTCGACCTGCGCTCGATCCGGGTCTGCGTCTCCGGGGCCATGAAGCTGCCGCTGGAGGTCCAGGAGCAGTTCGAGCGGATCAGCGGTGCGCGGCTCGTCGAGGGCTACGGGCTGACCGAGACCTCGCCGTCGACGCACTGCAACCCGATCACCGGCACCCGCAAGCCCGGCAGCATCGGGGTGCCGCTGCCCGGCACCTCCTGCAAGGTCGTCGACGCCGAGGATGCCGGCCGCGAGGTGCCTCCCGGCACGCCCGGCGAGCTGGCCGTGCGCGGCCCGCAGGTCTTCCGCGGCTACTGGGGCCGCGACGACGCCGCCACCCCCGAGGGCGGCGCCCTGTTCACCGACGACGGCTACCTGCTCACCGGCGACATCGCCGTCATGGACGACGACGGCTTCTTCACCGTCGTCGACCGCAAGAAGGAGCTGATCATCGCCGGCGGGTTCAACATCTATCCGTCAGAGGTCGAGGAGGTCCTGTTCTCGCTGCCGGGGGTGAGGGACGCGGCCGTCGTCGGCATCCCGGACCGCTACCGGGGCGAGACGGTGAAGGCCTTCGTCGTCCCGGCCGAGGGCGCCTCGCTCACCGAGGACGACGTCGTCGCGCACTGCGCCGCGTCGCTCACCCCGTACAAGGTGCCCAGGCTGGTCGAGTTCCGGGACTCCGTCCCCCGCACCGAGGTCGGCAAGCTGCTGCGGCGGGTCCTGGTCGACCAGGAGCGGGCCGCGCTCGCGGCCTCCGCGAGCGGGACGCCCGGCTCGGTGCCGGGGGGCACCTCCGCCCGCCGGGCGAAGGCCGCAGCCCCGACCGGGAGCGGCTCGCCGGCCGACGAGGCCGAGCGGGCGGCCGTCGAGGAGGCGCCGGCCAAGCGGGCCGGGGCCACGCGGTCCGCGGCCGCAGCACGTGGGGGCGGGTCGGAGCAGGCGCCGGCGAAGAAGGCCCCCGCGAAGAAGGCCCCGGCGAAGAAGGCCCCGGTGAAGAAGGCCCCCGTGAAGAAGCCCCCGGCGAAGCAGGCCCCGGCCGAGACCGCATCGGCGGAGACCGCGGCCGTGAGCGAGGCCCCGGCCCAGAAGGCGGCGGCGAAGAAGGCCGCCCGGGGCACGGCCGGGACGAAGGCCGTCGCCGGACGCCCTCGCGCGGCCGAGGCCGGACCCGCAGGTGCCGCCGGCCCGCCGGACAGCGCTCCCGCACCGGCGGCGTCGCGCGCCCCGCGGAAGAGGACCGGCGGTCCCGGGCGTTCCTCCTCGACGTGACCCGCGTCCTCGTCGTCGACAACTACGACAGCTTCGTCTTCAACCTCGTGCAGTACCTCGGCCAGCTCGGGGCCGACACCGTCGTGAAGCGCAACGACGAGGTCCGCCCGGCCGATGCCGAGGGCTTCGACGGGGTCCTGCTCTCACCCGGCCCGGGCACCCCGGAGGACGCCGGGGTGAGCGTCGAGATGGTCGGCGAGTGCGAGCAGCGCGGCGTGCCGCTGCTCGGGGTGTGCCTCGGTCACCAGGCGATCGCGGTCGCCCACGGCGCGCGCGTCAGCCGGGCGCCGGAGCTCCTGCACGGCAAGACCAGCGAGGTCGAGCACGAGCGCGCCGGAGTCCTGCACGACCTGCCGGCGCCGTTCACCGCCACCCGCTACCACTCGCTGGCCGTGGAGGAGGACACCCTCCCGCCCGAGCTGGCCGTCACCGGCCGCACCCCTGGCGGCGTGGTCATGGCCCTGCGGCACCGCGACGCCCCGGTCGAGGGTGTGCAGTTCCACCCCGAGTCGGTGCTGACCCAGGGCGGCCACCTGCTGCTCGCCGCGTGGCTGCGGGCCTGCGGCGACATGGGAGCGGCGGCCGAGCGGGCGCCGGCCCTGTCGGAGCGGGTCGAGCAGAAGCGGCTGGCCGCCTTCGGCTGAGCCGGGCTCCGCCCGCCCCGACGGCAGGAGGGCTCCCGACGGTTCCGGGCCCGGCGGTACCCGTCAGGAGGGCTCCTGACGGGTTCGCGGGGCGGCGGGTCAGTCCGGCGGGTCAGTCCGGCGGCTCGGCCGGCGGGGAGGCCGGTGACGGCGGCGACGTGGCCGGGCTCGGCGACGGTGACGGCGTCTCGGTCGGCTCGGGCTCCGGCGAGGGCGGTGGAGCCGGGGCCGGCGTCTGCGAGACGACGATCCGCACCGTCGAGCCCCGGGCGGCACGGGCGTTCACCGGGTCCTGCGCCAGCACCCGGTCCGGCTCCCCCGGGTCGTCGCGCAGCTCGACGGCGACCGAGAACCCGGCCTCCTGCAGCACCGCGGCGGCCTCGCCCTGGCTGCGGCCGCGCACGTCGGGCACCTCGACCTGGCCGGAGGCCACGGTGAGGACGACCGCGGAGCCGGCCGGCAGCTGGGTGCCCGGCGGCGGGCTGATCTCGAGGACCCGTCCGGCCGGGATGTTGCCGTCGCGCTGCACCACCCGCTCGACGACGAGCTTGGCCTGCCCGAGCAGCAGCTCGGCCTCGTCCCGGGAGCGGCCGATGACCTGCTCGGGCACGATCGTCTGCTCGACGCCCTCGGAGACGACCAGGTCGACGGTGCCGCCGCGCTGCACGACGATGCCCTGCGGCGGGGTCTGCCGCAGCACGGTGCCCGGCGGCGCCTCGGCGAACTCGGGCGTCACCTCGCCGACGGTCAGCCCGGCCTCGGCCAGGCGCAGCGCCGCCTGCTGCTGGCTGAGCCCGACGACGTCGGGCGCCGGCACGAGGTCCGAGCCGGGACCGAGCACCCCCCGCACGAGCAGCGCCACCCCGATCGCGATCGCGACGAGGAGCAGGCCGAACAGGGTGTAGACCAGCCCCCGGCGGCGGTCGCGCTCCGGCGGCGCCACCACCGCGGCGGGCGCGAGCGTCGTCACCGGCTCGAGCACGGGGGTGGCGAGCACGGCCTCGCCGGCCGCGGCCCGCAGCAGGTCCTCGCGCATCTCGGTCGCGGTCTGGTACCGGTTCGCCGGGTTCTTCGCCATCGCCTTGAGCACGACGGCGTCGACGTCCGGCGACAGCGACCCGTCGTAGGACGACGGCGGCTCGGGGTCCTCGCGGACGTGCTGGTAGGCGACCGCGACGGCGCTGTCGCCGGTGAACGGCGGCGCCCCGGTGACCAGCTCGTAGAGCAGGCAGCCGGTCGAGTACAGGTCGCTGCGCTGGTCGACGTGCTCGCCGCGGGCCTGCTCGGGCGACAGGTAGGCGGCGGTGCCGATGACGGCGGCGGTCTGCGTCATCGTCACGGAGGTGTCGGCGGCGGCCCGGGCGATGCCGAAGTCCATGACCTTGACCTCGCCGGTGCGGGTCAGCATGACGTTGCCCGGCTTGATGTCGCGGTGCACGATGCCGGCCCGGTGCGCGACCTCGAGAGCGGCGCAGACGTCGGCGGCGATCTCGAGCGCCCGCTGGGGCAGCAGCCGGCCCTCCTCGAGCAGCACGTCGCGCAGGGTGCGCCCCTCGACGTACTCCATGACGATGTAGGGGACCGGCGTGCCGGCGGAGGCGTCCTCGCCGGTGTCGTAGACCGAGACGATCGACGGCGCGTTCAGCGAGGCGGCCGCCTGCGCCTCCCGGCGGAACCGGCCCTGGAAGGACGGGTCGCGGGCGAGGTCCTCGCGCAGCACCTTGACGGCGACGTCGCGCCCGAGCCGCACGTCGGTGCCGCGGTGCACCTCGGCCATGCCGCCGCGGCCGACCCGCTCGCCGAGCTCGTACCGGCCGCCGAGCACCCGGCCCTCGACCGGTCCCCCACCCTGCTCGCTCACCGCCCGAGCACCGCCCGCATCACGTCGCCGGCGATCGGCGCCGCGACCCGCCCGCCGGTGGCCTCCTGGCCGCCGCTCTCGACGACGACGGCGACGGCGACCTGCGGGTCGTCGGCGGGGGCGAAGCCGATGAACCAGGCGTGCGGCGGCTGGCCGGGGGCGTGCTGGGCGGTGCCGGTCTTGCCCGCGACGCGGACGCCGGGGACGGCGGCGGCCCGGCCCGTGGCCCGGGGGCCGGCGACGACGGCCTCCATCATCTGGGTCACCTGCGCGGCGATCTCGGGCGAGGTGGCCTGCCGCCACTGCTCCGGCTCGGCCAGCGAGATCCGGGACAGGTCGGGCGCCTGCACCTCGCGCACCAGGTAGGGCCGCATGATCGACCCGCCGTTGCCGATGCCGGCCGCGACCAGCGCCATCTGCAGCGGGGTGGCCGCGACGTCGAACTGGCCGATGGCCGACTGCGCAGCCTGCGGCGGGTTGGTCTGGTCCGGGTAGACGCTCGTCGCGACGCGGGTCGGCACCTCGAGCCCCTCCTCGCCGAAGCCGAAGTCCTGCGCGGTCTCCCGCAGCTGGTCGGGCACCTGCAGCCCGATCGACCCGAAGGCGGTGTTGCAGGAGATCTCCATCGCCTCGATCAGCGTGGAGGTCTCGCCGGTGCAGGCGCCGCCGCCGAAGTTCGGGAGCGTCGCCGTCGTCTGCGGCAGGTCCAGCACCCGCGGCGAGGGGATCCGGGTCTCGGTCGTGACCTGCCCGGACTCGAGCGCGGCGGCCGCGGTGATGACCTTGAAGGTGGAGCCGGGCGGGTACCGGCTGCTGATCGCCCGGTTGACCAGCGGGTTGCCCTCGGCGGCCTCGAGCTCGGCGTAGTAGGCCCGGACGTCGGCCGGGTCGTGCGACGACAGCCGGGCGGGGTCGAAGCTGGGGGCGCTGACCATGGCGAGGACGGCACCGGTCTTCGGGTCGAGGGCGACGACGGCACCCCGGCGTCCGCCGAGGCCGGCGACCGCCGCCTCCTGCGCGGCCGGGTTCACCGTCAGCACGACCGAGCCGCCGGCCGGCTCGCGGCCGGTGACGTAGTCCGACAGCCGGCTCACGAACAGCCGGTCGTCGTTGCCGGACAGGATCGCGTCCTCGCTGCGCTCGACCCCCTGCGGCGTGCCGTAGACGAGCGAGACGAAGCCGGCGACGTGCGCGTACGACGGTCCGTTCGGGTACTGCCGCAGGAAGCGCAGCCGGCCGTCGGTCTCCTGCGAGAAGGCGACCCGGACCTGCTCGCCGCCGGCCTGGACGCTGATCGGCCCGCGCTCGCGGTCGTAGGTGCGCAGCAGCACCCGCGAGTTGCGCGGGTCGTCGCGGTACTCGCCGGCCTTGACGACGTGGATGTAGTTGACGTTCACCAGCAGGGCCCCGAACAGGACCATGACGGCGAGCGCGACGCGGCGCAGCGGCCGGTTCACGAGCTGTCCCTGCGGTTCACGGGCGCCGCACCACCTGGGTCTGGGCCTCCTCGATCGCCGAGCGCACCTTGTCCGGCGTCACCGGTGCCGGTGCCGGGCGGCGGGCGGCGTCGCTGACCCGCAGCAGGAGCGCGATGAGCGCCCAGTTCGCCACGATGCTCGACCCGCCGTACGACAGCCACGGCAGCGTGACCCCGGTGAGCGGGATGAGCCGGGTGACCCCGCCGACGATGACGAACACCTGCAGCGCGAGCGAGAAGGCCAGGCCGGCCGCCAGCAGCTTGCCGAACGAGTCGCGCACCGACAGCGCGGCCCGCAGCCCCCGTTCGGCGATGACGAGGAACAGCAGCAGCACGGCCATGACGCCGACGAGCCCGAGCTCCTCGCCGATGGCGGCCAGGATGAAGTCGGTCTTCGCGAACGGCGTCGTGCCGGGCCTGCCCTGGCCGAGGCCCGTCCCGGTGATCCCTCCGGTGCCCATGCCGAACAGGCCCTGCACGAGCTGGAAGCCGGCCGACTCGTAGTCGGCGAAGGGGTCGAGCCAGGTGTCGACGCGGCGCTGCACGTGCCCGAACAGCGAGTACGCCGCCATCGCGCCGCCGGCGAACAGCCCGAGACCGATGAGCAGCCAGGAGGTGCGCTCGGTCGCGATGTAGAGCATCACGACGAAGATCCCGAAGAACAGCAGCGATGTGCCGAGGTCCCTGCCCCGGATGAGCACGGCGAGCGAGCCGGCCCAGGCGAGCAGCACCGGCCCGAGGTCGCGGGCCCGCGGCAGGTCGAGGCCGAGGACCCGCCGGCTGGCGAGGGCCAGCGCGTCGCGCTTGGCGACGAAGTAGCCGGCGAAGAACACGATGAGCAGCAGCTTGGCGACCTCGCTGGGCTGCACGGTCATCGGCCCGAGCCGGATCCAGATCCGGGCGCCGTTGATCTCCCGGCCGATCAGCGGCAGCGCCGGCAGCAGCAGCGCGACCAGGCCCGCCGCCGCCGCGGTGTAGGTGTAGCGGCGCAGCTTGGTGTGGTCGCGGATGACGACGAGCACCGCGGCGAAGGCCAGGATCCCCACGGCTGTCCAGATGAGCTGGAGCGGGGCGTCGGCGCGCGGCAGGGCAGAGCCGGCCTGCGTGGCCCGCTCGGCGGCCTCGAAGTCCAGCCGCCGGATGACGACGAGGCCGATGCCGTTGAGCACCGCGGCGCACGGGAGGATCAGCGGGTCGGCGTAGGGCGCGACGAAGCGCACCACGGCGTGCGCCCCGAGGAACAGGGCGGCGAGACCGGCCCCGTAGCCGAGGGTGCCGGCCGGCAGCTGCCCCTCGACGCCGTAGCCGACCGCCGCGTAGGCCACCACGGCGATGAGGACGGCGAACACGACGAGGAAGAGCTCCGCGCCGCGCCGGGGCGGCACGAAGCCCGGCGAGACGTCGGTGCTGCTGCGGGCGGGGGCGGTCACGAACCGGCCTCCGGCGCGCACTCGGCCGTGAGCACGTCCGGTGCGCCGGGCTCGGTGCCGGTCTCGACCGGCGCCGGCTCGGGGGCCGTCGCGACGCCGCCGTCAGCGGGCGCGGCCGGGTCGGCGGGTTCGGCGGGTTCGGCCGGCTCGGGGCACTCCGGGAGGGCGTTCGCCTCCAGCCGGCGGACGATCTCGTCGGCGTCCTGCCGGTCCTCCGCCACGATGCCCCGTTCGACCCTCGAGCGGGCGACGACGCCGAGCCGCTCGACCGGCAGGTCGGTGCGCTCCTCCACGCTCGCGAGGGGGACACCGGCCACGGTGCCGTTGACGCCGCGGTACACCGCCACGGTCTCGCCGTCGACGCCGACGTAGTACTGGTTCTGCAGGTAGGCGTAGCCGCCGGCCGCGGCGGCGCCGGCGAGGAGCAGGACGAGCAGCGGCAGGAGCAGGAGCAGCCCGGTGCGCCGCCGGCGCGGCGCTGCGGCGGCCGGCTCGACCGGCCGGGTCTCCGGCTCGGCGGTGTCCGGGGCGGCCGGCCGCTCGGCGGCGCGGGCTCGGGCGGCGGCACCGTCGGAGAGACCGTCGGGCAGGTGCTGCGGCGACGCGGCGGCGGCGCCGCCCACCACCGGCTGGCCGGAGGCGCTGCCCGCGTCGACCACGTCCGCGACCACCACGGTGACGTTGTCCGGCCCGCCGCCGCGCAGGGCCAGCTGCACCAGGCGCTCGCAGGCCTGTTCGGGGTCGGCGATGCCGAGCGCCTCCTGCAGCGTCTCCTTGCGCCCGACCGGGCCGGTGAGGCCGTCGGTGCAGAGCAGGTACCGGTCGCCCGGGCGCGCTTCGCGCACCGACAGGTCGAGCTCGATGCTCTCGCGGCCGTCGAGCGCGCGGGTGATGAGCGAGCGCTGCGGGTGCGAGCTCGCCTCCTCCTCGCTGATGCGCCCGTCGTCGACCAGCGTCTGCACGAGCGTGTGGTCGTGGGTGATCTGCGTGAGCTCGTCGTCGCGCAGCAGGTAGCACCGCGAGTCGCCGATGTGCACGACCCCGAGCCGGGTGCCGGCGAACAGCATCGCGGTGAGCGTGGTGCCCATGCCGTCGAGCCCGGCGTCACCGGTGACCATGTCGCGCAGGTGGTCGTTGGCCGACACCGCGCAGGCGCGCAGGGCGTCGAGCAGGTCCGGCCCGGGGTCGTCGTCGTCGAGCGAGGCGATCGAGGCGATCGCCACCGCGCTCGCGACCTCGCCGGCGGCGTGCCCGCCCATCCCGTCGGCGACGGCCAGCACCCGCGGGCCGGCGTACACACTGTCCTCGTTGCCGTCGCGCAGCAGGCCGACGTGCGAGAGCGCCGCGAAGCGCAGGCCGAGCGTCATGGGCGGCCCGGCCGCTCGGCGTACCGGCTCACTTGCGCAGCTCGAGAACGGTCTTGCCGATCCGGATCTGCTGCCCGAGCGGCACCGGCGTGGGTCGGGTGACCTTCGCGCCGCCGAGGTAGGTGCCGTTGGTCGAGCCGAGGTCCTCCACCAGCCAGACGCCGTCGCCGGGCACCAGCCGGGCGTGCCGGCTGCTGGCGTAGTCGTCGGTGAGCACGAGGGTGGAGTCGTCCGCCCGGCCGAGCGTCACCGCGTCGTCGCCGAGCCTGATCGTCGTGCCGGCCAGCGCGCCCTCGGTGACCACGAGCTTCTTCGCCGCGCTCCGTCCTCCCCGCGCCGGCGGCGGAGCCGGCCGCGGGGCGGAGCGGCCTGTCCCGGCGGCGGCCGGCGGTCGCACCACCGCCGCGCCGTACAGGTCGCTGCGCAGCACCTTGAAGGCCGCGATGACGAACAGCCAGAGCAGCGCGAGCAGGCCGAACTTCACGGCGGCGACGACGAGGGCGCTGCCCACTCAGCGCTCCCCGTCCGGGGCGCGGAACACCAGCGTCGAGGCGCCGAGCTCGACGACGTCGCCGTCGTGCAGCACCGCGGTGCTGACCCGACGGCCGTTCACCGAGCTGCCGTTGGTGGAGCCGCGGTCGACCAGCGTGGCGACGCCGCCCTCGAGCCGCACCTCGGCGTGCAGGCGGGAGACACCGGTGTCGGACAGCCGCACGTCGGCGTCGGCGCCGCGGCCGATGACGGTGGCCTGCGCCTCGAGCGGCACGACCCGCTCGCCGGTGTCGGTGCGCAGCACCAGGCGGGGGCGGCTGGCCAGGCTGTCCGCCGCGACCGGGCGCTTGGGCAGCGCGTCGTCGGCCGAGGCGACCTTGCTGCGCACCCGGAAGACGCCGGTGGCGAGGTCGTCCTCGGTCTCGAAGCGCACCGCCACCCGCCCGGCGAACGACCAGCCCTGCTCGTGCGCGTGCTCCTCGACCATCGCCGCGAGCTCCTTGCGCAGCGGCGCGTCGTACGGGAGCAGCCGCTCGCTGTCGGCCTGGCCCAGCTCGACGACGTACTCGTTCGGGACGAAGACCCGACCGGCGCCGACGACGGCCCGCTTGTCCGACGCCTCGCGCTGCAGGGCGGCCGCGATCTCCACCGGCTGGACGTGCGAGCGGAAGACACGGGCGAACCCGCCCTCCACCAAGCCCTCGAGCTTGCGCTCGAAGCGCTGCAGCACACCCACGACGTCCGCCCTTTCCCGATTGCGGTGATCGTATCCGCGCCCCGGCCGGGCGACGGGAGGCCGCCCTCGCGGGTGCTAGCCTCGTCCGGTCGCTCGGGCGAGTGGCGGAATGGCAGACGCGCACGGTTCAGGTCCGTGTGTCCGAGAGGACGTGGGGGTTCAACTCCCCCCTCGCCCACCCACGGCTCCCGGCACGACAGGGGCCCGACGAGGTTTCACCGCGAGCCTGATCGACGCAGGCCACGCCCGGCTCGGGCGTGGCCTGCGTCGTTGCGTGGACCGCGGAGCAGCGGCCCCCCGCCCGAC
Organism: Mycobacteriales bacterium; assembly: GCA_035540755.1. Taxonomy (GTDB): domain Bacteria; phylum Actinomycetota; class Actinomycetes; order Mycobacteriales; family SCTD01; genus DATLGD01. The sequence goes on from DATLGD010000035.1 coordinate 13,249, forward strand.
CGGGCGTGGTTCCTGCATGCCCGCGTGGTCTCGCAATGGGTGTCCGTTTCGGCGTGTGAGCCGCTGAGCACGGGTAGTGAGGGCTGACCACCATCAGCAGGAGGATCACGTGACCAGTACGGGCCAGGCCGCAGGAGCGGCGCAGCAGGCAGCGGGGACCACGGCCACGACGGCGAAGGACGAGGCGGCGGCGACAGCGCAGAGCGCGGCGTCCGCAGCCGCCGACGTCGCCGGCACCGCCACCGAGCAGGTCGGCCAGGTCGCCGGCGAGGCCGTCGACCAGGTCCGTCAGCTCGCCGAGCAGGCCCGCAGCCAGCTCAGCGAGCAGGCCGGCAACGCCAACCAGAAGCTCAGCGAGAGCCTCCGGCAGCTCGCCGGCGAGGTGCGCGACATGAGCCAGGGCGACGCCGACGGCTCCGGCACCGTCGCCGGGCTCGCCCAGCAGCTCGCCGACAAGGGCGAGCAGCTCGCCGAGCACATCTCCCGGCAGGGCCCGGGTGGCCTCCTGCAGGAGCTGCGCGGCTTCGCCGCGCGCAAGCCCGGGACGTTCCTGCTCGGTGCGCTCGCGGCCGGTGTCGTGACCGGACGGGTGGTCAAGGGGGCCACCGCCGGCGCCGGCTCGACCGGCAGCCCCACCGGCAGCGCGGGCACCGGCACGGGCAGCGCCGCGGGCGCCGACGTCGTCGCCGTCGTCGAGCCGATGCCGGTGACCGAGGCGGAGATCGCCTCGGGCGCCCCCGTCACGGCCGAGCCGTACCCGGCCACCTCCTCGGGTGGGCAGGCGCCCCCGCCGGTCAACCCGCTGGCCGGCGGCGCCGAGGTGGACCCGCTGGCCGCGCGCGACCCGTTCAGCGGCAGCGGCACGTCCGGCTTCGGAACGGGAGTGCGATGACGGCCCCGGGCGGTCCCTCCGGGTCGGCTGTGTACCCGCAGGACACCACGGCGCAGAGCGGTGACGTGTCTGAGCGGAGCATCGGCGAGCTCATCGGCGAGGTCACGCAGGACCTCACCAAGCTGGTCAGCCAGGAGCTGGCGCTCGCCAAGACCGAGCTCACCGTCGAGGCGAAGAAGGCCGGCAAGACCGCCGGCGAGTTCGGAGCCGCCGGCCTCGCCGGCTACTTCGCCGTGCTGTTCGCGTCACTGACCCTGATGTTCGCCCTGGCCAGCTGGTGGGACAGCTACGTGTGGGCGGCGCTGGCCGTGACCGTCCTGTGGGCGATCGCCGGCGCGGTGCTGTTCAGCCGCGCCCGCAAGCAGGTCAAGGACATCAACCCCAAGCCAGAGATGGCGATCCAGGAGATGAAGGAAGGCGTGCGGTGACCGAGAACCCGGAGCGGATCCGAGCAGAGATCGCGCAGACGCGCGCCCAGCTGGGACAGGACCTCGACCAGCTCACCGAGAAGGTGACCCCGAGCAAGGTCGTCGAGCGTCGCGTCGACGCGACGAAGGAGAAGGTCGGCAACGTGAAGGACAGGATCATGGGATCGGCGGGCTCGGCGAAGGACTCGGTCATGGGGACGGCCGGCGACGCCGGCAGCTCCGTGGCCGGCACCGCGAGCAGCGCCGGAAGCAGCGTGGCCGGGGCGGCCAGCAGTGCCGGGCACGCGACGGCGGACGCGGCGGACGCCGTCAGCTCGGCCGCGCAGCAGGCTCCTGAGGTCGCCAAGCGGAAGGCCGCCGGCAACCCGATCGCCGCCGGCGTCGTCGCGTTCGGCCTCGGCTGGCTGGTGTCCAGCCTGATCCCGGCCTCGCAGAAGGAGCAGGAGGGCGCGAGCAGGCTCAAGGACGCCGCCGAGCAGGCCGCCGAGCCGGCCAAGCAGGCGCTCGCCCAGGCTGCCGGTGAGATGAAGGAGAACCTCGCGCCGGCCGCGCAGGACGCCGTCCAGTCCGTCCAGGAGGCGGCCGGTGAGGCGGCGACCACGGTCAAGGAGCAGGCGAGCTCGGCCGGCGCCGAGGTGACCGAGCAGGCCACCAGCTCGGCGAGCAGCGTGACGGACACGGCCAAGCACGCGGCGCAGGACGCCAAGGAGCAGGCCAGCGCTCCGCCGGAGCCGGAGCCGACGGTCGCCATCGTCGTCGAGGAGCCGGCGGTCGACCCGTACACCGCCGACCCGCTGGCGCGTCCGGTGTCGACCGACCCCCAGCCCGGCCTCCGGCCCCCGCTGTAGCCGACGCCGCGCCGTAGCCGACGACGCCGAGGAGCCTGGTCAGAGAACGGACCGGGCCTCTCGGCGTCGTGCTGCCCGGCGTCGGTCAGCGACGGCGGAACCGCGGGAGCACACGCTGCGTCCGACCGGCGTGCCCGCCCGCCGCCCTGTCGCCGTGCTCACCGGCCTCGCCGTGGCCGCTGCCCTCAGCGGCGCCATGATCGTCGTGCAGCTGCGGGCCGGTGCAGGGACCTGCCTGGCCGAGCTGGTCTGCCCCGCTCCCGCACCGGGGGAGACCGGCTGCGGCCCGGTGCCGACGTTCTGCCCCGACCCGCAGCTGGTCGTCCTGCCGGTGCTCGCGCTCGCCGGCGTGACCGGCGCGGCGGTCACCGCCTGGCTGTGGCGGCGGCGGTGAGGGCCGCGGCAGCGATCGCTGCTGCGCTCCTGCTCGCCGGCTGCGGCAGCACGCCCGGCGAGGTGTCGCTCGAGACCGCCCGGCCGGACCGGGACGACCCCCGGCTGCTGGTGGTCAGCGGCATCCACGGCGCCTGCGACCGGCTGCTCTCGCTGGAGGCCGAGGAGACCGCCAGCGAGGTGCGGCTGCGCTGGCCGGTCCGCACCAGCCGGGGGAGCTGCACCGACGAGGGCATCCACGCGGTCGGCGAGGTCCGGCTCGCCGAACCGCTCGGTGACCGCGTCGTGCAGGACGCCACCACCGGCGAGCCGCTCACCGCGCCGTGACCCGCTGGCGAGGGACCGGCCTCCGGCGCGGGACCGCCGCTCTGGCGCTGGTCCTCGCCGCGAGCGGCTGCGGGGTCGACAGCCTGCGGCCGCAGGCCGAGGAGTGCCCGGAAGGCACCGCGTGCGCCCTGCCGCCTCCGCCGGACCCCGAGCCGGCAGGGCTGCCTCGCCTGCCTGCCCCGGACGGTCGCTCGACGGTCCCGCTGCGGATCGCGCTCGCCGAGGTCGACGGCGACCGCCTGGCTGTCCGGATCGAGTACGCGGACCTGTGCCAGGACCTGCTCGGCGTCCACGTCCGAGAGGCCGACGACGTCGTCACGGTCATCGCCGTCGGGACGCCGATGGGCGACCCCTGCCTCCTCCGCGCCCGGCTGGTGCGCGGCACCGTCGTGCTCGACCGCGCCCTCGGCGACCGCACCGTCGCGCTGAGAACGCCGGCGCCCTGAACCTCCGGACCCACGGTCGGGACTCGTCAGCTGCTCGGCCTCCACCAGCGCGATGTCCCGGAACTGCAGGTCGACGAGGACCCGGAGCTTCCGCTCCAGAGGTTGCGGGCGCCGTCGGCCGTCCAATCGCGCCTCTGCGCGCAACGCCACCGTCGCTGGCGGGGTCGCGCCCTATGTTTGGGTGGCGCGGGTTAGAGGCTGACGACCGTGTCGATCAGCATCGTGCCGGCGGTGTCCTGCGTGCTGTAGTTGATCAGGAACTCGGCGCTCTCTCCGCTGTCGTCGGTCACGGTGAAGGTGCAGCCGCCGGCACCGGAGCTGCCGGCGACGCACAGCTCGTCGTAGTTGAGCTCGGCGCGTGCCCAGCGGGACGCGTCCTCGGTGAACTCGGCCGAGGCGGCCGGGGTCAGGTACTTGGCCGCCGCCGGGTCGCTGCGTTGCCAGGTGCCGACGAAGCCGTCGAGGAATACCCGCGTGTCCGTACTCAGCCACGACCCGCCCGTCCCGGGCGGAGTAAAGGTCGTAGCGGGTGTGCCGTCGCGCAGCCGACTGAGGATGTCCTCCAGCGCCTGCCGGTGGCCGCTGGCTCGGCAGTCGGGCTGGTCGGCGACGCCGCGATGCTCGACCCTGTAGACCGTTGCGCCGGCCGCGATGTAGGCCATGCAGCTGCTGTAGGTGTCGGATTGACCGATCCAGCCGCCAGGGATGTCGTCGATCCAGGTCGGCGGGTGAATGTGTAGGTTTTGGGAGCCGCGTCGACTGCTGACGTGCCCACCGGCTGTAGCGGCATCCGGGAAGGTCAGCACCCACCACTCCATGTCCAGACCTCGGGTGCGGCACACGTCGCCGGTGACGCCGTCGGAGCCGGCCGGGTCGCTCAGGACGTTCACCTCGGCCGGGTCGAACCCGTGCCGGCGGGCGACGTCGACCGCGTCGATCTCGGTGCACGACGCAACCGTGCCCTTCGCAGCCAAAGTGGACCCGGTCGGCCTCGGCGCGGCGACGCTGGTGGCGGTTGCAGCGGTCGGCTCGACGGTCGGCTGGACGCGCTGCTCACCGCCGCCGCAACTGATCAGCGTTACGCCGGCCAGAGCGGCTGTGACGGCACGTCGGACTACGGGGTCGCGATTGGATTCCCGGGTACGGCCGAACACGCGTACTCCTGACGTCGCAGGGCCTCCGGGAACCTAGGTCCTGGGGTGCCAGGAATGTACCCACCCGGACAGGGACCCGGTGGTACGCGCGACTGGTGCGCGTGCGCGACAACGCGCCCGGCACTTCATCAGGGCTGATGCCGCAGGAAAGCGGGGCAGATCCGCTCGTTCCGGTGAGTGCGTGCAGCAGATTGCGACGCTGCGGCCAGCCGCTTGACGTCCACTAGCAACTCAGTGTCTAGTGCACAGATGGCCTTCCCCGAGACACTGCTCGGCCTGCTCGAGCCGGCTCCGCAGCACGGCTACGAGCTGCGTCGCGCCTACGACGCCCGGTTCGGCCGGCACCGCCCGGTCAAGTCGGCACAGGTCTACGCCACCCTGGCCCGGCTGCACCGCGACGGGCAGGTCGAGGTCGCCGGCGTCGAGCGGGTCGACGGCCCGGACCGCACCACCTACGCGCTGACGCCGGACGGCGTCACCCGGCTCGAGCGCTGGCTGGCCGAGCCCGAGGACGCC
>DATLGD010000036.1:0-11475 GCA_035540755.1 Mycobacteriales bacterium
GTCCGGCACCGCCTGCGCGCGGGTGCTCGCGCTCGCCGGGCACGCGGTGCAGGTGCGCGAGCGCGGGCGGGTCGTCGGCGGGCGCGCGGCCAGCCGCACCCTGGCCGGCCGCCGGGTCGACCTCGGCGCCAGCTACCTGACCGCCCGTGACGAGGGCTTCCGCGCCGTCGTCGACGGCTGGGTGGCGCGCGGCCTGGCCTTCCCGTGGGCCGAGTCGTTCGCCGTCCGGGAGCCGGACGGCTGGCGGACGACGTCGCGCGGCCCGGTGCGCTACAGGACCCCCGGCGGCATCCGCACGCTGGTCGAGGACCTCGCGGCCGGCCTCGACGTCCGCCTGTCGTCGCCGGTGCACGCCGTCGGACCCGGGCCGGAGGTCGACGGCGAGCGCGTCGACGCCGTCGTGCTCGCCCTGCCGGACCCACAGGCCGAGCCGCTGCTCGCGCCGGCTCTCGAGCAGGAGCGGGCCACGGTCACCGGCCGGGAGTGGGAGCCGGTGGTGGCCCTGGCCGCGGGGTTCGACGTGCGCGGCTGGGACCTCGACGGCTGCTTCGTCGACCCCGCCGCACCGGGCGGTGACGTGCTGGCCTGGGTCGCCGACGACGGCCGGCGCCGCGGCGACGGCGCCCCCGTGCTCGTCGCGCACTCGACGTCCACGTTCGCCGGCCGCCACCTCCGAGCGCCGGACGACGCAGGCCCGGACATGACGGTCGCGGTGCGGGCGCTGCTGGACCTGCCGGCTCCGGCCTGGACGGCCGTGCACCGGTGGTCGCTGGCCAGGCCGGCCCAGGCGCGCGACGCCTCCTTCTTCCTCGGAGACGCCGGCGTCGGCCTGTGCGGGGACGGCTGGGGCTCGCCGCGCGCCGAGACCGCGTGGGTGTCCGGGACGCGCCTGGGGCAGGCGCTGGTCAACCGGCTGGGCTGAGCCGGCTCAGCGCCGGCTCGGTTCGGCAGCAAGCCCGGATGATGGTGGGAAAAGCTGTCACAGGTCTGCGGCAGTCTGAGGTGCATGCCGACCCGACCGCCGCTGCCGACGCGCGTCGTCCCGCCGCCGACCGGGACGAGCGTGGGCACCAGGCTGCGACTGACCGCGGCGGAGCGGCAGCTGCTGCGGATGAGCGGGGAGCACCTGGCCGCCGCACGCGGACATGACCTGCCGGCCGCGTTGCGCGGCGAGCCGCAGAACGCGCGGGCCCAGCACCTGGCGGTCGCCTTCGGGATCCACTCCCGGTACGCGGGCAGCATCGTGCGGGCCAACGACGCGCAGGTGAAGCTGGCCCGGGAAGGGCTGTGGCGGCACAAGCTGTCCGTGCAGCGCGGGATCGCCACCCTGCAGCGCCGCCTCGCTGCGACGACCCGCGACCGCTGTGCGTGCGCGGAGCGCCGCGGCTGCGCGGCCTGCAAGGACGGCTACCCGAACCGGAACGAATGGTGGACCAAGCGGCGGCGCCTGGACGTGCTGCGGGCCCGTCTGGTCGAGACCGACCGGCGGCTGGCCGCCAAGGACTACGCGATCGTGTTCGGCGGCCGACGGCTGCTCAACACCCGGCATCACCTGGACCAGGCCGGTCTCACGCTCGGGCAGTGGCAGCAGCAGTGGGCTGATGAGCGGCTCTTTCTGACCTGCGTCGGTAACGTCGGCAAGACCGGCGGGAACCCGTGCCTGAGCCTGGCCCAGGACGACGACGGTCTGGTCTGGCTGACCGTGTCGGTGCCCGAACCGGTCCAGCGTCGGCTCGGCGTCGCCGCCCGAGTGCGCCTGACTCATCCGGTGCCGGTCGGGCACGTTCCGGAGCTGGTCGAACGGGTCACCGCGAAGGCCAGCACCGCGATCAGCATCAGCTTCCAGACCGGCAAGCGTGGCCAGAAGGTGCTGCTGCGCGCCTCCTGGACCCACGAGCAGACACCCAAGCTGCCGACCCTGGCCGAGCTGCGCAGGGGCCGAGTCATGGCCCTGGACCTCAACGCCGACCATCTTGCGCTGGCCCGGCTCAACCCCGACGGCAACCCGGTCGGCGCACCGGTCCGCATCCCGCTCGAGATCAAGGGACTGCCCGCCGGCACCCGTGACGCCCGAATCCGCGAGGCGATCACGCAGGTCCTCGTGCACGCCAAGCAGTTCGGTGCGGCTGCGGTGGTGGTCGAGGAGCTCGGGTTCGAGGTCGAGAAGACCCGGGAGAAGCACGGACGCAAGAAGACCTTCCGGGCGATGATCTCCGGCTTCCCGACGCTGGCGTTCCGCACCCGGCTAGTGGCGATGGCCTCCCGCCAGGGCGTGGCAGTGATCGCAGTCGACCCGCGGTACACCAGCAAGGCCGGCGGTCGGGACTGGCAGTACGTCCTGGCCGGCGGCCCGACCGCCCCTTCAGCCTCCCGAGGCACCACCAGAAACGTCGCGACCCGGCACGCAGGTGCCGCGGTCGCGATCGGCCGGCGCGGACTCGCGCACGGCCTGACCGCCAGCACCCCGGCCCGTGCGCGAGCACGGACCCGGGCTCAGGTGCTGAGCTGTCGTCCCGCACCCCACCAGCAGCAGGCACCGCAGGTGCCGGCTGGGGATGGAAGCACGACCGGCACGTCCGGTCAGGTGCGGCCCAGCGACAGCGCGCAGCCAGGCCGTTTCCGCCCCGCCCGGCCGGCACATGCGGCTCGCAGCAGTCCCACGGGCCGTTCGGCGTCCATCCCAGGCCCTCGTGCCGGGCGTGCCAGCGCTGAACGGACCGGTGGGGCGAGCCGATCGTCGCGGATAGGTTCCGCGGCCGCGCAGCCCTCAGGCTGAGCGAACAGGAGCAAGCCCGGACGACCGGCGGGATTTACCCACCATCATCCGGGCTTGCTGCCGAACCTAGCGCCGGCCGAGGTGCCGGAGCACCCGGCGAGGGTGGTTGGTGATGATGGCGTCGACCCCGAGCTCGAGCAGCAGGTCGACCTCCCGCGGCTCGTCGGCGGTGAAGACGTGCACCCGCTTGCCGCGGGCGTGGAAGCGCTCGACCGTGCGCGGGTGCGAGCGCACGACGTCGAGGTCGAGCCCGGCGGCCCACACCCGGCCGGGCAGGCTGCCGTCCCGGTAGCGCACCGGCACCCGCCCCATGTTCAGCACGGTGGGGATGGCCGGGGCGAGGGCGTGCACGCGCCGCAGCGACGTCGAGGCGTACGACAGCACCGCGACCGGCGACTCGGCTCGCGAGGTCGGGCGGGTCAGCCCGTACTGCTCGAGCACCTCGACGAGCCGGCGCTCGACGAGCCCGCCGTAGCGGGTCGGGTGCTTGGTCTCCACCTGCAGCTGGACCGGGCGGCCGTCCGCGCCGGAACCCGGCCAGTCGCAGACCAGCTGCAGCAGCCGCTCGAAGGTGAGCACCCTGCCCCGGGCCGGGTCGGTGTCGGCCTCCTCCCAGGCGGCCTCGAGCAGCGGGTCGTGCTGGCGCGCCTTCCAGCTGGCGAAGTCGAGCTCGGACAGCTCGGACAGCTCGAGCGTCGAGACGACGCCACGCCCGTCGGAGGTCCGGTTGACCTTGCGGTCGTGCACGCAGACGAGGTGGCCGTCGCGGGTCAGCCGGATGTCGCACTCGAGCCCGTCCGCGCCGTCCTTGAGCGCCTGCTCGTAGGCCTCCAGGGTGTGCTCGGCCCGCACGCCGGACGCACCCCGGTGCGCCACCACCTGCACCGCCGTGCTCCCCGTGCTCACCCTGCCTGTCCCGTCCGCACGACCACGGCCCGGTCAGACCCGCCGGCGCACGTGCGGGTCGACGCCGTTGACGACGTCGGCGACCGGCTCGCCGTCGAGCACCCGCTGCAGGTTCGCCGTCGTCGCACCCAGGATGCGCATCGCGGCCTGCCCGGTGGAGCCGGCGGCGTGCGGGCTGAGCAGGACGTTCGGCAGCGACCGCAGCGGCGAGCCGGCCGGCAGCGGCTCGGCGGCGAACACGTCCAGCGCCGCACCGCCCACCCGTCCCTCGGACAGGGCCGCCACGAGCGCCGGCTCGTCGACCACCTCGCCGCGGGCGGCGTTGACCACCAGCGCACTCGGCTTCACGCAGCCGAGCCGTTCGGCGTCGAGCAGCCCGCGCGACTGGTCCCCGAGGGCGATGACGAGCACGACGACGTCGGCGCCGGCGAGCAGGTCGTCGAGCTCGAGGTACGGCACCGGGGCGTCGGCGTGCCGGTTGCGGGACCAGTAGCCGACGTCGCAGCCGAGGGCGGCGAACAGCTCGGCGGTGCGGCGCCCGATCGGGCCCATGCCGACGACTCCGACGCGGCTGCCGGCCAGCTCGCGGCTGCCGAGCGAGGTCTGGGGCCACTCGCCGCGGCGCACGGCGGCGTCGGCCTCGACGGTCCTGCGCAGCAGGGCGAGCGTGGCCGACAGGCACCACTCGGCCACGCTGACGGTGTTGGCGCCGGCGCAGTTGCTCACCGGCACGCCGGCAGCCGCGCAGGCGTCGACGTCGATCCCGTCGACGCCCACGCTCGGCTGCTGCACGAAGCACACCCGCGGCCCGGGGTCGGACAGGCGCAGCGACGGCGACCAGTCGCCGATGACGACGTCGGCCTCGGGCAGCAGCGCGGCGACGGCGTCCTGCGTCCGCTCGGCCGGGGTGACCAGCCGGGTGCGCGGGTCGGCGAACAGGCCGGCCAGCACCTCGTGCGGCAGCGGCGGCAGGGCGAGCACGGTCCACGGCGGCGGCTCGAGCGACGGCGGGGGCCCGTCCTGACTGCTCATCATGGGAAGTCTGCCGCAGGGACCGTCGGCCGTGCCCAGCGGCTCGCGGGCCGCGACCGTCAGGCCCGCGGCCCGGTCACACCACCCGCGGCGGCCCGGCGTCGCCTTCGAGGGGCAGCCCGGCCGCAGCCCAGGCCAGCATCCCGCCCTCGACGTTGACGGCGTCGACCCCGTGCGCCCGCAGGAACGCCGTCGCCTGGGCCGAGCGCCCCCCGACCCGGCAGACCACGGCGACCGGGCGGTCGCGCGGCATGTCGTCGAGCCGAGCCGGAAGGTCGTGCAACGGGATGTGCTGCGCCGACGGCGCCCGCCCGAGCACCCACTCGTCGTCCTCGCGCACGTCGAGCAGCACGGCGTCGGCCGGTGCGGCCTGCGCGGCCTGCTGCGGACTGACGGCCGGGACGCTCTGCGGGTGCACCCGCCCATCCTGCCGCAGCCCGGGAAGGCGCCGGGGGACGGCGGGCGCTACGTGAGCAGGCGGGGCTACCTGAGCAGGCGGGACAGCCGGCGGTCGGCGAGCGGCTTGCCGCCGGTCTGGCAGGTCGGGCAGTACTGCAGCGCCTTGGTGGCGAACGAGACCTCCCGGACGGTGTCGCCGCAGCGCGGGCACGGCAGGCCGGCCCGGCCGTGCACGTTGAGCCCGCTCTTCTTCTCCGCCTTGAGCTTGCCTGCGGCCAGACCCTCCGCCCGGCCGACGGCGTCGCGGATCGTGCCGACCAGCGCGGCGTGCAGACGGGCGACGTCGTCGTCGGTCAGGCTCGAAGCCGGCTTGAACGGCGACATCCGCACCTCCCACAGCACCTCGTCGCTGTAGGCGTTGCCGACGCCGGCCAGCACGCTCTGGTCGGTGAGCAGGCCCTTCACCTGGCTGCGCTGACCGGTCAGCAGCCCGGCGAGGGCGTCGACGGTGAAGGCCGGGTCGAGCACGTCGATGCCGAGCCGGGCGACGCCAGGCACCTCCGCCGGCTCGCGCACGACGTACACGGCCAGCCTCTTCTGGGTGCCCTGCTCGGTGAGGTCGAAGCCGCCGGCGGTCTCGCCGGTCGCGGGGTCGGCCAGGTGGATCCGCATCCCGAGCGGTCCCTTGCCCATCCGGGGCGGCGCGGGCGGCAGGCTCTCGCGCCAGTGCAGCCAGCCCGCGCGGGCCAGGTGCACCACCAGGTGCAGGCCGCCGTCGCCGCCCGGCCCGGACCCGCCGACGGTGAGGTCGAGGAACTTGCCGTGCCGCGCGGCGCCGGTGACCTCGAGCCCGGCCAGCGCCGTCGGGGGCGGGTCGTAGGTCTTGAGCACGTGGATGCCGGGGACGTCGACGCGCGCGACGACGCGCCCCACGGCCCGCTCGCGCAGGAACGCGGCGAGCGCCTCGACCTCGGGCAGCTCCGGCACGGCGCCCTCCTCGCGACTCGGTGGAGGTCAGCATCCCAGCCAGGCCGGGCTAGAACGCGTACCGCACCCGCAGCCACGGCGTGCGCGCCGCGATCAGGTCGGTGAGCGCCCGGACCTGCCGGCCCTTGAAGCCGGTGCGGTAGCGGACGTTGACGCCGCCGGTCTGCGACCGCTTGGGTTCCTGCAGCTCGGGTCGCCACAGCACCTGCTCGGCCTGCGGGTGCCACCCGAGGTTCACCTCGTGCAGGCGGTCGTTGTGGGTGAGGAAGATGATCTCCGCGGCAGCCTGGGCCTTGAACGCGTCGCCGGTGCCGTCGGCGAGCTGGTCGAGCAGCTCGACCCAGTCCGCGAGCCAGCCGTCGCGCACCACCACCGGAGACAGGTTCACGTGCACCTCGTAGCCGGCGTCGACGAACTCGTCGATGGCCGCGATCCGCTCGGCGATCCTCGAGGTGCGCAGGTCGAGCAGCCGCGCGTCGGCCTGCGGCATGAGCGAGAAGCGGATCCGGGTGCGGCCGCGGGGGTCCCAGTCGAGCAGGTCGCGGTTGACGTGCTTGGTGGCGAACGAGGCCTTGGCCGCAGGCCCGGCGCCGTCGGCCCGGGCGGGCAGGTCGCGGAAGAGCGTGACGAGGTCGCGGACGTTGTCGGAGATCCGCGCGTCCACGGAGCAGTCGCTGTTCTCGCCGATGTCGTACACCCAGGCGCCCGGGTCGACCTGGTCGGGAGCGGGCTTGGGCCCCTGCCGAGCGACGTGCCGGGACAGGTAGCCGGTGATCTTGTCGATGTTCGTGAAGACGGTGATCGGGTTGGCGTAGCCCTTGCGCCGCGGCACGTAGCAGTAGGCGCAGGCCATCGCGCAGCCGTTGGCGGTCGAGGGCGCGACGAAGTCCGACGAGCGCCCGTTCGGTCGGGCGGTCAGCGACTTCTTCACCCCGAGCACGAGGTCCTCGGTCTTGATCCGCACCCAACGGTCGACGTCCGCCGGCCCGTACGGCACGGCCTGGTGCGAGAGGACCTCGATGCGCTCGGCGTCGGGGAAGCGCGCCAGCACCTCCTGCCCGCGCGGGAGCTCGGCGGCGGCCGGCTCGAGGAAGATCCGGCGGACGGCGAGCGGGCCCTCCGGCAGGGGCGGCCCGAGCGCGGGGCCGGCGGGCTCGGGGGCGGCGAACGACAGGGGCAGCGTCATCACCGGGTGCAACGCCGGGAGCGCACCGCGGCTTCCGGTCCGGGCCCTGCGGCAGGGGTTAGCGTCGGGGCGCCATGAGCAGCCGCCGTCGCGAGGTCCCCGAGGACGAGCGGGCCTGGCTGCGGACCTACGACCCGACCGGGTTCGCGCCCTTCGGGGTCACCGTCGACGTCGTCCTGCTCACCGTCCGGCCGGACGAGGCGGGCACCGGACCCGGCCGCTTCTCGGTGCTGCTGGTGGAGCGCGACACCCACCCCTTCCGCGGCGACCTCGCGCTGCCCGGCGGGTTCGTCCAGCCGGCCGAGGACCTCGACGCCGCCGCCGTCCGCCGGCTGGAGCAGGAGCTGCGGGTCCGGCCCGGCGACCACCCGGGCGTGCACGTCGAGCAGCTCGGCGCCTTCGGCAGGCCCGAGCGCGACCCGCGGATGCGCGTCGTGTCCGTGCCGTACCTGGTGTTCGCCCCGGACCTGCCGGCGCCGGTGCCCGGCGGGCGGACCCGGTGGGTGGGCTGGGTGCCGGTCGAGGACGTCGACGCCGGGAGGCTGGCGTTCGACCACGACCAGGTGCTCGCCGCCGGGCTCGAGCGGGCCCGGGCCAAGCTCGAGTACACCCCGCTCGCGGCCGCCTTCTGCCCGGACGAGTTCACCGTCGCGGACCTGCGCAAGGTCTACGAGGCGGTCTGGGGCACCGCGCTCGACCCCCGCAACTTCCACCGCAAGGTCACCGGCACGCCGGGCTTCCTCGTCCCGGTCGGGCGGCCGGCGCCGGTCGGCCCGGGCGGCGGGCGGCCGGCGGCGCTGTTCCGCCGCGGCCCGGCGACGACGCTGCACCCGGCGATGCTGCGCGCGGCCCGCGGACGGCCGACCTAGCCTGGTGCCGGTGCACCCCGTCGCCGTCGTCCTCGCGCACTACGGCGGGGCGCCGGAGGCGCTGACCATCGCCCTGCCGATCGCGATCTTCGCCGGGTTCATGCTCCTGGAGAAGCGGGCCCGCCGCCGCGAGCGCGAGCAGGACGCGCAGCAGGGCAGTGCCGACGGCGCCGAACCGGGCGACGGCGACCGGCCGAGCGCCGACGGCGAGCGGCCGAGCGCCGACGGCGAGCGGCCGGGCGGCGCGGTCTAGGTTCGCCGGGAGCGCGCATCTGCGCCGGACGCCGGGAGGACGCATGGACGGACCGGACGGCGGTGTGCGGCCGGTCGAGGACGGCGTCGTGCGCGACTTCACCGTGAACCTGTCCTACGGCCAGTACCTGCACCTGGACGAGGTGCTCGGCGCGCAGCACCCGGTCAGCCGACCGGTGCACCACGACGAGCTGCTGTTCATCATCCAGCACCAGACGTCCGAGCTGTGGCTGAAGCTGGTGCTGCACGAGCTGCGCGCCGTCCGCGACCACCTGGACGCCGACGACCTCCGCCGGGCGCTCAAGGGCCTGGCCCGGGTCAAGCACGTGCAGCAGACCCTCACCGAGCAGTGGTCGGTGCTCGCGACGCTGACGCCGTCGGAGTTCGCCGAGTTCCGCAGCGTGCTCGGGACGTCGTCGGGGTTCCAGTCGTGGCAGTACCGCGCGGTCGAGTTCCTGCTCGGCAACAAGAACCGGCAGATGCTCGAGGTCTTCTCCGACGGCTCCGCCGACAGCCGGGCTGCGCACGCGCTGCTGTCGGACCTGCTCGAGTCGCCGAGCGTCTACGACGCCTTCCTGCACCTGCTGCACCGGCGCGGGCACGCCGTCCCCCGCGAGCTGCTCGAGCGCGACGTCACGAAGGCGCACGTCTTCACCCCCGAGCTCGTGCCGGTGTACCGGCAGATCTACGCCGACACCCGCACGCACTGGGAGCTGTACGAGGCCTGCGAGGACCTCGTCGACCTCGAGGACAACTTCCAGTTCTGGCGGTTCCGGCACCTGCGCACGGTCGAGCGGACCATCGGGGTCAAGCGCGGCACTGGCGGCTCGAGCGGCGTGACGTTCCTGCGCAAGGCGCTGGAGCTGACCTTCTTCCCCGAGCTGTACGCCGTGCGCACCGAGATCGAGGAGGTGCCGTGACCGACCTGCGCGCCCGGGCGCTCGAGCTGGACGCCGCCGACCCGCTCGCGTCCTGGCGCGACCGGTTCCTGCCCGGCGACGACGACCTGCTCGCCTACTTCGACGGCAACAGCCTCGGCCGTCCGCTGCGCGCGACGCCGGAGCGGCTCGACGCGTTCGTGCGCGAGCAGTGGGGGCAGCGGCTCATCCGCGGCTGGACCGACGGCTGGCTCGGCTGGCCGGAGAAGGCCGGCGACCGGATCGGACGGGCCGCGCTCGGCGCCGCCCCCGGCCAGACCGTGGTGGCGGACGCGACGACGGTGCTGCTCTACAAGCTGGCGCGGGCGGCGGTCGACGCCCGGCTGGACCGGCGCGAGATCGTCGTCGACAGCGACAACTTCCCGACCGACCGGTACGTCGTCGAGGGCATCGCGGCCGAGCGCGGCCGCACCGTCCGCTGGATCGAGACCGACCCGGCGCGCGGCGTCACGCCCGAGCAGGTGGCCGAGGCGGTCGGGCCGGACACCGCGCTGGTGCTGCTCAGCCACGTGGCGTACCGGTCGGCCTGGGTGGCGGACGCCCCGGCGATCACCCGCCTGGTGCACGACGCCGGCGCGCTGGTGCTGTGGGACCTGTCGCACTCGGTCGGGTCGGTCGAGCTCGAGCTGGACGCCTGGGAGGTCGACCTCGCCGTCGGCTGCACCTACAAGTACCTCAACGGCGGGCCGGGCGCGCCGGCGTTCGCGTACGTGCGGCGCGACCTGCAGGACCGGCTGCAGCAGCCGGTGTGGGGCTGGATCGGGCGCAAGGACGCGTTCGTCATGGGCCCGGGCTACGAGCCGGCCGCCGGGATCCGCAGCGTGCTGTCCGGAACGCCGCCGGTGCTGGCGATGGTGCCGCTGCTGGCCTACCTCGACGTCCTCGAGGAGGTCGGGATGCCGGCCGTGCGGGCCAAGTCGGTGCAGCTGACCGGGTACGCCCTCGAGCTCGCCGACGCCTGGCTGCCCGGGGTGGAGCTGGTCTCCCCCCGCGAGGCCGGGCGGCGCGGCGGCCACCTCACCCTGCGCCGACCCGGGTTCCGCGAGCTGCTCGGGCCGCTGTGGGACCGCGGCGTGCTCCCGGACTTCCGCGAGCCCGACGACCTGCGGATCGGGCTGGCGCCGCTGTCGACGTCGTTCGTGGAGGTGCACGACGGCATGGCGCTGCTGCGGGAGCTGGCAGCGGCCTGACCCGCGGGACGGGACCGGCGCCCGATCAGCGCGCCGCGTACGTCCGGGGGGCGGCTCGGCAGCAGACCGAATGTGAGGCGAAAACGGGGGTTCCCGTTAACGCTGTTGGTCAGCCTGATGTCCCACGTCGCCACCCGTGCGGCGAGGCGGCCGGCTACGTCAGGCTGTAGGCCGACAAGCCGTGCACACCTGCGCCCGTCGTCCGGGTGAAGGCGCCGACCCGGCCATCCGCCCGCTGCGTCGCGGTCCAGATCGACCGGTCACGACCGAGGACGTAGTAGCGGGTGACGCCGTCGGGGTCGACGGTCACTGCCGGCTTGCCCACGATGCCGCTGTCCAGCAGCCGCCCGTCAGTCCCGGACTCGAAGTGGAAGATCCGCAGCGCGTCGCTGGCGTCGTTGCGACAGGCCATGGCCTCGAGGAAGGTCGAGACGGCGACGGTGCCGCCGCAGCGACCGTCGGAGATCTTCTGCCAGCCCTCCCCGTCGGCCTTCACCCACGGCTTGTTGTCGGTGCCGACGACCACGTACGCGTGCCGCGGGTAGGCACCGTCGGTGATGTCGGCGATGGAGGCCCCGTGCTTCATCCGACCACCGAACGAGCGCCACCCCGTGACGCCCGGCACCACTGCGTCCCTCGTCTCGACGGTCGCGCCCCAGAGGGCGTTGTCGGCTCCGCGGCAGGCAACCGCGAGCCGCTTCCACGATGCCTCCGCTCCGGCGCCGACGCAGTCCGTGCCCCGAGGGCCGAACGGCCGCCAGCCCTGGTTCCAGGTACGGATCCAGACGTTGCGGTCGGTGCCGACGACCAGGAAGTAGTCGTCGTAGTAGCCCTCGACGAACAGCGGCGCCTCGATCAGCTTCCCACCCATCGAGCGCCAGTTGGCCTTGCCCTCCTTCACCCAGAGCGCCCCGTCGGTGCCCACCACGGTGAGCAGGTC
>DATLGD010000037.1:0-2883 GCA_035540755.1 Mycobacteriales bacterium
AGACCGAGTACCTCGACGACGGCGGCCCCACCTGCTACGGCCTCGACGGGGAGCCGATCGTCCCGTTCCCGGTCTACCGCGACGCCGAGGACGGCTACCGCGACGGCCAGGACGTCGACCCGTCCACCGGCGCCTCGCAGGGCGAGCCGCCGTCCGGCCCGGACGGCTCGCAGACCTACCCCGAGCAGCGGCCGCGCGGCTCGCAGGTGTCCTGGTCGGGCCTGCCGCTGTCGGCGGCGACGTACGACCGCGCGGCCGTCGGTGTCGCGGTGGCGCCGGCGCTCGGCGTGACGCCGGCGGAGGTGCCCGACGTCGCCGTGCTGCTGTTCGCGCCGGCTGCGCGCTAGAGCACCTCGCGCAGCGCGGCGACGAGGCGGTCGGTGGCCTCCTCGCCGCGCACGGCGGTCCGCCAGTGCTCGGCGGTCAGGCCCGGGAAGGTGTCGCCGCGGCGGACGGCGATGCCCCGCGCCCGCAGCGCCTCCCGCACGTCGGGCCGGCCGGGGACGCGGCACAGCAGGTACGGGGCCTGCGAGCCGGGCGTCACCTCGACTCCGGCGGCCGTGAGCGCGGCCTCGAGCCGGGACCGCTCGTCGGCCGTGCGCCGGGCGTCCGCCTCGGCACTCTTGACCGGGCCGCGGGCCAGGCACGTCTCGATCGCCACGAGCCCGAGCGTCGACACCGCCCACAGCGGCTGGGCCTCGCGCAGGCCGGCCACGGTGCGGGCGTCGGCGAGCAGGTACCCGACCCGCAGCCCGGCCAGTGCCCAGGTCTTGGTCAGGCTGCGCACGACGACCAGCCCGGGGAGGTCGGCGCGCGCGGCGAGCGAGTGCGGCTCGCCGGGCACGGCGTCGGCGAACGCCTCGTCGACCACGACGGTGCGACCCGGCCGGCACAGCTCGGCGAGCCGCTGGTGCACGATCCCGGTCGGGTTGGTCGGGTTGCCGACCACGACGAGGTCGGCGTCGTCGGGGACGAGGCCGGGGTCGAGCACGTACGGCGGCTCGAGCACCAGCCGCTCGACGTCGTGCCCTGCCGCGCGCAGTGCCGCCTCCGGCTCGGTGAACGACGGGTGCACGCACACCGCCCGGTGCGGACGCAGGGTGCGGGCCAGCAGCACGAACGCCTCGGCGGCGCCGGCGGTCAGCAGCACCTCCTCGGCCGGCCGGTCGTGCCGGCCCGCGGCCGTGCGCAGCGCCGCACCCTGGTCCGGGTAGCTGCCGAGCCGGTCGAGCACGCGCTCGAGGCGGCCGCGCAGCCATGCCGGTGGAGCGGTGCCGCGCACGTTCACCGCGAGGTCGAGCAGCCCCGGCGCGGCCTCGGCGTCGCCGTGGTGGCGCAGGTCGTAGCCGTCGGTCACGCCGGGACGTGCGGGAAGTCGTGGCCGTGGTGGTGATGCTGGTGGGAGTGACCGTGCGGGTGCGCCGGGTCGTGGGGGTGGTCGTGCGGCGTCTGCGGGGCGCCCACCTTGGCCTCGAAACCAGGCAGCGCGACGCGGTAGGCGCAGGTGTCGCAGTTCATCCGCAGGTCGCCGCCGCCGATCTCGCGGTAGCGCTCGAGCACGACCGCGGCCAGGGCGTCGGTCGGCCCGAGCAGCCCGGCCCTGCGGACGTCGATGGCCGGGTGCTGCGCCGCCCAGTCCGCTGCCTGCCGGGTGATCCGGTCGGGCAGCACGCCGGCGAACAGGAACCACGGAAGCACGACGACGCGCTCGTACCCGAGCCGCCGGGCGCGGTCGAGCCCTGCCGGCACCGAGGGCTCGGCCAGCGAGATGAAGCAGGTCTCGACGGTGCCGATGCCGCGGCCCTCCTGCAGCAGCCGTGCCGTCTTGGCGACCTCGGCGTTGGCATCGGGGTCGGTGGCGCCACGGCCGACGAGCACCACGGCGGTATCGGCCCAGTGCTCGCGCGCGACGACGGCCGCCAGGCGCTGCTCCGCAACCTCGAGCAGCGCCGGGTGCGGCCCGAGCGGTCGGCCGTAGCGGAACCGCAGCCCCGGGTGCCGCAGCTTCTCGCGGGCGAGCGCTGCGGGGATGTCGCCCTTGCTGTGACCGGCCGACACGAGCACCAGCGGGACGACGTCGATGGCCTCGTGACCGGCCGTGACCAGCCGCGCCACGGCATCCTGGATCGGCGGTGGGGCGAGCTCGAGGAAGCCGCCCTCGACGTCGACCGGCGCAGCGGCGCGCACCTGGTCGACCAGCTCACCGAACTGGGCGACGCCGGCGTCGTCCTTGGTGCCGTGGCCGATGACGAGCAGGGGGTTCATCGCGGGGCCTCGCTGTAGAGGAGGGCGTTCAGGGCGGCAGCGGCGACGGCGGAGCCGCCCTTCTCGCTGACGTTGCTCACGGCCGGCAGGCCGCTTCCGCGCAGGGCCGCCTTGCTCTCGGCGGCGCCGACGAACCCGACGGGGAGGCCGACCACCAGAGCCGGTCGCACGTCGAGCTCGATCAGCTCGAACAGGGCGGTCGGCGCGCAGCCGACGACCCACACCGCACCCGCGCCCACCTCGTCGAAGGCGAGGCGCACTGCGGCGGCGCTCCGCGTGAGGCCGTCGTGCGCGGCGGCCTGGCGGACCCGGCACACGACGTCGCGGGCGGTGATGCCGGCCGCCACCATCTCGACGTCGGCGACCACCGGGGCCCCGGCCAGCAGCGCGACCTGCCCAGCGCGCAGCGCGTCCTCGTCGGTGATCACGTCGTCGACGTAGCCGAGGTCGGCGCTCGAGTGCACCACCCGCTCCACGACCGCCCGGGTCAGGGGCGGCAGGTGCGACAGGTCGACGCGGGAGCGCAGGATCGCGAACGACTCCTGCTCGATCGGGTGCACGGACGTGCGGGTCACGCGGACGGCTCCTCGTCATCGGGGGCGGAAGCGGGGGCGAGGT
>DATLGD010000038.1:0-10940 GCA_035540755.1 Mycobacteriales bacterium
TCCTCCCCCTCCGCCCGCGCGCCCGCCGCCCGAAGGGGGCACCATGCCCCGCGAGGCCCGCGAGGTGCCTCCCGCGCCCGTGCCCGCCGCGCCGGCGCCGGCGCCGGGCGGGGACGACGACGATGATGACGACGATGACGACGGGGGCGGGGATGACGACGGAGGTGACGACTGAGCCCACCGTCGCCGCACCGCCGCGCCCCCGGGTCCCCGCGGCGGACGCGCCACCTGCCCGCCGGCGCCGCTGGCCGGGCGGGCTGCGCAGCCGGATGCTCCTGGGGTTCGTCGGGCTGCTGGCTCTGGCCACCGCGGCGTCGGTGCTGGTCGCCCGCCAGGTGCTCGTGGCTCAGCTCGACAACCGCATCGACGCCGAGCTCGTGCAGGAGGCTGAGGAGCTGCGGCAGCTCGCCGGCGGCATCGACCCCGCGACCGCTCAGCCGTTCGGCCCGCGGGTGGACCGGATCTTCGACGTGCACCTGTCGCGCAACATCCCGACGCGCAACGAGGCACTGCTGACCTTCGTCGACGGCCAGCCGTACACCCGCACCCTCAGCGTCGTCGACTACCGGCTCGACCGCGACCCCGCGCTGGTCGAGCGGTGGGGCGGCGTCCAGGAGACCGATCGCGGAAGCGTGCAGACCCCGGCCGGCCGCGTGGAGTACCTCGCCGTGCCGCTGCGTGCCGACGGCGAGGTGCGCGGCGTGTTCGTCACCGCCTACTTCCGCGACCGTGGCCTCACGCAGCTCCACGCTCCGCTCGCCGCCGTCGCCGGTGTCGGCCTGGTGGGGCTGGTCGTCGGGTCCACGCTGGCCTGGCGGCTCGCCGAAGGGGTGCTCCGCCCGGTCCGCCGGGTCACCCGGACGGCGCGGTCGATCGAGGACACCGACCTCACCCAGCGCATCCCGGTCGGGGGGAACGACGAGGTCGCCACGCTGGCGAGCACCTTCAACGCCATGCTCGACCGGCTCGAGCACGCCTTCACGACGCAGCGCCAGTTCCTCGACGACGCCGGGCACGAGCTGCGCACGCCCATCACCATCGCCCGCGGGCACCTCGAGCTGCTCGGCGACGACCCGCAGGAGAAGGAGGAGACGGTCGCGCTCGTGCTCGACGAGCTCGGCCGCATGAGCCGGATCGTCAACGACCTGCTCGTCCTCGCCAAGTCCGAGGAGCCCGACTTCCTCGAGCCCGAGCCGTTCGACGTCGACGTCCTCACCGACGAGCTCGCGGCCAAGACGCAGGCACTCGCCCCCCGGTCGTGGTTGGTGGAGAGCCACGCCGCAGGCGTCGTCGTCGCCGACCGGCAGCGGCTCACCCAGGCCGTCGTGCAGCTGGCGCAGAACGCCGTGCAGCACACCGTCGACGGTGACGAGATCGCGCTCGGCTCCTTCCTCGCCGACGGTGAGCTGCGACTGTGGGTGCGCGACAGCGGTCCGGGCATCGACCCGGCGGAGCAGGAGCGCATCTTCGGCCGCTTCGTGCGGGCCCGCGGCAACCGCCAGCGCGACGGCGCCGGGCTCGGCCTGTCCATCGTCCGCGCCATCGCCCAGGCGCACGGCGGTCGGGTCGAGCTCAGCAGCCGGCCCGGCCGCGGGGCCGTCTTCACCGTCGTCGTGCCCACCGACGGCTCGGCCGGGCCGCAGGGGGCGTCGTGACGCGCATCCTCATCGTCGAGGACGAGCCGCGGATCAGCTCGTTCCTGCAGAAGGGGCTCTCGGCGCACGGTTTCGCGTGCGACGTGGCGCCGGACCTCGCCGAGGCGCTCGCCCGCATCCGGACCGACCCGGACCTCGTCGTCCTCGACCGCGGCCTGCCCGACGGCGACGGCCTCGACGTGCTGCACGAGCTGCGCCGCACCGAGCGGCACATCCCCGTCATCGTGCTGACCGCGCGCGACGCCGTGGCCGACACCGTCACCGCCCTCGACAGCGGCGCCGACGACTACCTCACCAAGCCGTTCAGCTTCGAGGAGCTGCTCGCCCGGGTGCGCGCGCGCCTGCGCACCGGGTCCTCCGGGGGGCACCCCGGGCGGGTCGAGGCGGCCGGGGTGGTGCTCGACCTCAAGACCCGCCGCGCGCACGTGGACGGGCGCACCGTGGACCTCAGCGCCCGGGAGTTCGCGCTCACCGAGGTGCTGCTGCGCCATCCGGGGCAGGTGCTCAGCCGCGAGCAGCTGCTCGACCGCGTCTGGGGCTACGACTACGACCCCGGCTCGAACGTCGTCGAGGTGTACATCGGCTACCTGCGCAAGAAGCTGGGGCGCGACCGGATCGTGAGCGTGCGCGGCATGGGCTACCGGCTGGCCGAGGAGAGCGGGTGACGCGCATCCTGGTGGTGGAGGACGAGCCGCGCATCGCCCACTTCCTCGGCAAGGCGCTGCGCCTCGACGGACACGAGGTCGTCGTCGCGGAGGACGGCGAGGTCGGGCTGTTCTTCGCCCTCACCGAGCCGTTCGACCTCGCCGTGCTCGACCTCACCCTGCCGGGTCGCTCGGGCTTCGAGGTCCTGCGCGAGCTGCGCCGCGAGCGGGCCGCCCTCCCGGTGCTGATGCTCACCGGACGGGACGACCCCACGTCGCGCCGGGCCTGTCAGGAAGCCGGTGCGGCCGGCTTCCTCGCCAAGCCGCTGGTCGTGACCGACCTGCAGGCCGAGGTGCGGGCCCTGGTCGGCGGCACCTGAGAGGGCTCTCATGGAGACCTCACCCGGCTCTCACCGGGGCTGGGCAACGTCCCCCTGCGTGCCGGACCGCCGGCACGAACGGAACGCGGGAGCGGCGATGTCATCGGTGTGGGTCCTGACGGACGAGCGCTACCTCGGCCAGCGCATGCCCCGGATGCTCGTCGACGAGCTGCGGCGGCGCGGGGTCACGGCGCGTACCCTCGTCGCCGAGCGGCTGCTGCACCGGATCGGGGCCGGCCAGGGCGTCGGCGCCGGCCAGGACCCGTGGCGGGACCTCCGACCCGGCGACGTCGTCGTCGCCCGCACACGCAACCGCTTCGCGCTGTCGCTGCTGCGAACGGCGCCGCGGCGCGGCGTGCGCGTGCTGACGCCGGCGGAGCCGATCGCGGTCGTGCGCGACAAGCCGCGCACCGCGCAGGTGCTCGCCGAGCACGGCGTGCCCACGCCGGTCACCTATCTCGTCGACAGGCCGTCGACGCTGCGGTCGCTGCCCAGCGACGCGTTCCCGCTGCTGCTCAAGCCGCACGCCGGCGACAACGCCCGCGGCATCGTGCTGGTGCGCGACCCCGACGAGCTGGACGACGTCGAGTGGAGCGACAGCATGGTGCTGGCGCAGGAGTACGTCGACAGCGGTGCGGTCGACCTCAAGCTCTACGCGGTCGGCGACCGGGTGTGGGGGGTGCGTCGCCCGTCGCCGCTCGCCCTGCCCGGGCGCGCGGTGCCGTCGGGCGTGGAGCGCGTGGACGTCGGCCCGGAGCTCGAGCAGGTCGCCCGCACGGTGGCGGGCGCCTTCTCCCTCGAGCTGTTCGGCGTCGACGTCCTCGAGACGCCGCGCGGCCCGCGCGTCGTCGACGTCAACGAGTTCCCGAACTACACCGGCATCGACGAGGCGCCCGCTGCGGTGGCCGACCTCGTCGCGGCCGCCGCCGGCACGGTGGCGGCATGACGGGCGCCGCCTTCGTCCTCGGCCGGCCGCCGACGCCGGGGTCCGTCCTGCACGCCGTCGTGGCCGGCCTGCGGGCAGCCGGCGTCCCCGCGACCGTCGACGTCGTCGCCGGCCCGCCGCTCCCGGACCGGGTGCTGCGCGCGGACCTGCGGGTGCTCAAGGACCTCGAGCCTCCGGCGCTGCGCGCTCTGGTCGACGCGTCGACCGGCGCGTGCGTCCCCGCCCCGCACGCCGTGCTCCGCTCGCTCGACAAGGCCGTGGTCACCGGGCGGCTGGCGGCCGCGGGCGTTCCCGTCCCTGCCACCCGGGTGGTCGACCGGTGGGACGCCGTGCGCGCCGCAGCCGACTGCGGACCGGTCGTGGTGAAGCCACGGACCGGCAGCCAGGGCGAGGGCGTGCTGCTGCTGGCCGGACCGGCGCCGCAGGCTCCGGCCGGCCGGGGCCCGTGGCTGGTGCAGGACCGGGTCGCCGGCGACGGGGTCGACCGCAAGCTCTACGTCGCCGGGGACGTGGTCCGCGGGGTGCTGCGGACATGGCCGCCGCCGCCGGCGGACCGGCCGGGTGAGCCGTTCGACCCCGACCCGGACCTGGCGGCGCTGGCCCGCCGGGCGGCCGAGGCCGTCGAGCTGCCGATCGCCGGTGTCGACGCGCTGGTGTCGGCGGAGGGCCCCGTCGTCGTCGACGTCAACGCCTTCCCGGGGTTCAAGGGGGTCCCGGGGGCCGCTCAGGTGTTGACCTCCCGTCTCCTGCGCATGCTCGACGCCCGGGAGGTGGCGACGTGCGCGTAGTGGTCGTCGGTGCGGGCAAGATCGGCTGCGGCTACCTGGCGCCGCTGTTCTGCGGTGCGGGCTGGCAGGTGACGCTGGCCGGCCGCGACCCGGAGGTGGTCGGGCGGATGCGCGCGGCCGGCAGCTACCGGTCCCGGGTCACCGACCCGGTCTCGCCGGTCGCCGGCGCGGCCTCGCCCGCCTCGGGCTCGACGACGGAGATCCGCGGCTGGACAGCCGTGGTCGTCGGCTCGCCGGAGTTCCGCGACGCTGTGGCGCACGCCGACCTCGTCTGCGTGAGCGTCGGCGTGGCCCGCGTCCGCGCGGTGGGCGAGCCGCTGGCCGACGCCCTGACCGGGCGCGACCCCGACCGGCCGCTGGACGTGTGGGTGGTCGAGAACGAGGACTGCGCCTCGTCCCTCGAGGACGCCGTGCGCCTCGCGGCCGGGGCGCGCGCCCTGCCGCCCCTGGGCGTCGCCGGCGCCGTCGCGCACGTCGCCGTGGCGCGCGGCGGCTGGCGCGAGACGGCGGAGCCGGAGTTCGTCGGCGACGCCGCACGCCGGCTGTACGTCGACGCGACGCGCCTGCTCACCCCGCTGCCCGAGCTGCCGGGGGTCCAGCCGACTCCCGACTACCTGGCACGGCTGCGCGAGAAGCTGTACGTCTTCAACGCCGGGCACGCCATCTGCGCCTACCTGGGCTGGCTGCGCGGGCACAGCACCATCGCCGAGGCCGTGCGCGACCCCTTCCTGCGCCCGATGGTGGCCGGCAGCCTGCTCGAGTCGCGGCGTGCCCTGCTCGCGAGCCACCCCCGGCTGGGCAACGACGTGCACGGCCCTGTGACCGAGGCCCTCGCTCGCTACGCCGACGACGAGCTGGCCGACCCGGTGGTGCGCGTGGCCCGGGACCCGCTGCGCAAGCTCGGGCCGCACGACCGCCTGCTCGGCCCGGTCGGGCTGGTGCGGGAGCAGACCGGCCACGAGCCGCCGTACTTCTCGCTCGGTGTCGCCGGAGCGCTGCTCTACCGGGGCGACGACGGCGAGCAGACCCGCGAGCTGCAGACCCGGCTGTCGCACGACGGCGTGCGGCGCGTGCTCGAGGAGGTCTGCGGGCTCACGACCGGCGAGGGCTTCCTCGACTCCGTGGCCACCCGCTACGCGGGGTTCATCCTGCTGCCCGACGAGACCGTCTTCCCGCCGGTCTACGCGACGGCGGGCGCACCGGGCGCGGTCGGCCCGGCGGTGGCGTCGTGAGGCGCCGGGTCTGCGCCCTGGTGGAGGCCGGCGACGCGCCGGGCCGCAACCCGCTGCTGCCCCCGCTGGCCGCCTGCCTCGCACCGCACGGGGTGGAGCTCGTCGCCTGGGACCCGACCGGAGTGCTGCCGCTGCCCGTGCAGGCACCCGAGGCCGACCTGTACCTGGTCAAGGGCGACCACCCCAGCGTGCTCACCGCCGCGGCGTGCCTGGCCGACGCCGGGGCGCCGCTGCTCAACACGCTCACCGCCACCTCCCTCGTCGCGGACAAGGCACGGGCGCTGGCCGCCGTGGCCGCGGCGGGTGTCCGGGTACCGCACACGCTCGTCGCCGGGAACGCCGCCGCCCTGGCGGAGGCGCTCGCCGGCGGGCCGCGCGTGGTCAAGCCGGTGCGCGGCGCCCACGGCGAGGGCGTCCGCCGGCTCGGGCCCGGCGAGGCCGCCGGCGCCGGCAGCGGGCCGTGGCTCGTGCAGTCGCCGGTGGGCTCCGGCGGCCCTGACCTCAAGGTGTACGGCGTCGGGGAGCGCACCGCGGTGCGCGCCATGCGCTTCGTCGCCGGGATCGTCGACGCGCCGCGCGAGCCGGTCGCGGACCCGCCGGCCGGGCTCGCCGACGCGGCCGTCGCCGCCGCGGCGGCCTGCGGACTGGTCTGCTGGGGTGCCGACTTCCTGCTCGACGACGACGGCCCGGTGCTCGTGGACGTCAACGCCTTCCCCGGCTACCGCACCGTGGACGAGGCACCCGCGTGGCTGACCGACGCCGTTCTGGCGGCCCTGACCTGATGAGCGTGCTCCGCCGGCCCGTGCGACCGACCCGGCCCTCCTCCGAGGCGGACCGCCGCGAGGACCGCCTGGTGCGGGCGGTCGTCGCCGAGGGCTTCGTCAACCGGCTCGGCTTCGGCATCGTCACGTTCGCCCTGCCCCTGTACGCCCTCGAGCTCGGCATGAGCATCGCCGAGATCGGCCTGCTCGTCTCTGCCAAGGCCCTGCTCCAGCCGGCGGTCAAGCCGCTGGTCGGCATGGCGGTCGACCGGTGGGGGACCCGGCGCGGCTACCTGGCCGCGGTCGGCTTCCGCTTCCTCGCCTCCGTCGCGCTGCTGGTCGCCGCGACCCCGCTCGCGCTGTTCGGCGTCCGGCTGCTGCAGGGCCTCGCGTCCGCGGCTCAGGACCCGGTGTCCATCTCGGTGCTCGCCAAGGGCCGCGGGGAGCGCGTCGCCCGCCGCTTCTCCGCGGTCTACGCCGCCCGCGACGTCGGCAAGGTGGCGGCCGGCGTGCTGGCCGGCGCCGTGCTGGCGGTCAGCGGGTCGTTCACGGTCCTCTGGCTGGTCGTGGTGGCGCTGGCAGCGGTGCCGCTCTGGGTGGTGTGGGGCTTCGTCCACGAGCTGCCCGACCGGCCCGAGGAGACGGCCGAGGAGCAGGTGCCCGAGGAGGTCGAGCGCATCCTGCGCAGCCCGCGGCTGCGCGCCATCGCGATGCTCGGCCTGTTCGGCGGCCTCACCGCCACCATGACGCACGCGCTGTTCCAGGTGTACGCGTCCGAGGTGGCGGGCCTGGACGCCGGCCAGATCGGGCTCCTGTACTCGGTGTCGGTCGGCGCCCTGCTCGTCGTCGGCCCGCTCGCCGGGTGGGTCGGCGACCGGCGCGGCCACGGCCTGCTCGCCTCGGCCCGCGGTGCGTCGAACGTCGTGAGCAGCGTCCTGTACATCGTCGCTCCGACCTTCGTCGGCATGCTGCTCGGACGCCTCGTCGACGAGAGCGGCAAGGCCGCGTTCCGGCCGACGTGGGGGGCGCTGCTGGCGCAGGCGGCCCGCCGCGCGAAGCGCCGCGGCGGGCGCACGGCGGGGGCGCTGGACGCCTGGCTGTCGCTGGGCGAGGCGCTCGGGCCGCTCGTCGCCGGGCTGATCTGGGACCTCGCCGGAGCCGTCTGGTTCCTCGTCGTGCGGGCGGTGCTCGGCGTGGCGGTGGAGCTCGTCCTCGGCCGGCGGCTGCGCCGGATCCTCGCCCAGCCGGCTCCGCCCGCGCCGGTCGGCGAGCCGCTGCGGCCCGGCCCCGGCGTGGTCGTCGTGCGCGACCTCGCCGTGCCGGGGCTCGCCGAGCCGCTGCACCTGGTCGGGCAGCCCGGCGACCGCCGGTCGGTCGCGGCCGATCCCGCCGGCGCGGCGGCGCTCGCCGATCTGCTGCGCCCCGGCGTGCGGCCCGACCGGGGGGCGGTGGAGGTCGACGGCCAGCGCCTGGACCGCGCCGGCCCCTCCGGTCCGGTGCGCGTGGCGGCGCTCGTCCCCGCGCCGCCGCCGGGCGGGCACGTCACCGTCGCCGAGGCGCTGCGGTCCGGCTTTGCGCCGGCCCGGCCGGAGGAGCTGGCCCTCGCCTGGCGCCGGGCCGGCCTGACCGCCGAGCTGGAGCTCGGGCAGGCCGCGCACCGCTCTGTCGACCAGCTCGACGCCGGTCAGCAGGCGCTGCTGCGGGTCGCGATGTCCCTGGTCGGCGAGCCGCTCGTGCTCGTCGTCGACGAGGCGCGGGCCGACGACGTTCCGCGCGCGGTCCTCGACGGCTGGCCGGGCGTCGTCGTGTCCGTCGCTCCCGCTGCCGATGTCCGCCCCGGCCACTCGGCGGAGGCGCTGGCGCACTACCGGGGCGGCATGCACGACCGGGTCGGGCTCGGCGTGCCGACTGCGGCGCGCGAGGACTGACGCCGACGGGGTTGACCCGCGCGGGGGCGGAGAGGGAGCCGTCGACCGGTCCTGGCGACGCGAAGGAGCAGCCGGTGCGAGCGATGGTCTACCGCGGCCCGTACAAGGTCCGGGTGGAGGACAAGGACGTCCCGCGGGTCGAGCACCCGAACGATGCGATCGTCCGGGTGACGCTCGCCGCGATCTGCGGGTCGGACCTGCACCTGTACCACGGGATGATGCCGGACACCCGGGTCGGCTTCACCTTCGGCCACGAGTTCATCGGCGTGGTGCACGAGGTCGGACCCTCGGTGCAGAACCTGAAGGTCGGCGACCGCGTGATGGTGCCCTTCAACGTCTTCTGCGGCTCCTGCTGGTACTGCGCCCGAGGCCTCTACTCGAACTGCCACAACGTCAATCCCAACGCGACGGCCGTCGGCGGCATCTACGGCTACTCGCACACCTGCGGCGGCTACGACGGCGGTCAGGCCGAGTTCGTGCGGGTGCCGTTCGCCGACGTCGGGCCGGCCCTCATCCCGGACTGGATGGCCGACGAGGACGCCGTGCTGCTCACCGACGCGCTGGCCACCGGCTACTTCGGCGCCCAGCTCGGCGACATCGTCGAGGGCGACGTCGTCGTCGTCTTCGGTGCCGGGCCGGTGGGCCTGTACGCGGCAAGGTCGGCCTGGCTGATGGGCGCCGGCCGGGTCGTCGTCGTCGACCACCTGGACTACCGGCTCGAGAAGGCCCGCACGTTCGCCCACGCCGAGACGCTGAACTTCACGCAGGTCGACGACGTCGCCGTCCACGTCAAGAGGCTCACCGACGGTCTCGGCGCCGACGTCGCCATCGACGCGGTCGGCGCCGAGGCCGACGGCAACCTCGTGCAGCACGTCACCTCGGCGAAGCTCAAGCTGCAGGGCGGGTCCCCGGTCGCGCTGAACTGGGCGATCGACTCGGTCCGCAAGGGCGCCACCGTCTCGGTGATGGGCGCCTACGGACCGGTGTTCAGCGCCGTGAAGTTCGGTGACGCCCTGAACAAGGGCCTGACCCTCAACATGAACCAGTGCCCGGTCAAGCGGCAGTGGCCGCGGCTGTTCGAGCACGTGCGCAACGGCTACCTGACCCCGAGTGACATCGTCACCCACCGCTTCCCGCTCGAGGAGATCGCCGAGGCCTACCACGTGTTCTCGGCCAAGCTCGACGGCTGCATCAAGCCGCTCGTCGTCCCGAGCGCGGCCTGAGGAGGGCACCAGCGTGGTGTACACACCGCACAAGCCGCCGCTGGCCGAGTCCAGCGACCAGCTGCGCGCGCGCATCCCCGGCTGGGGCGTCGACCTCGACCCGGCCGACCGTCCGTCGGTTCCCCGGCTGCAGCCGCACGAGGACCTCACCGGCGCCCACTGGGAGCTGCCCGAGCGGCAGCCCGAGCTGTGGCCGCGCGAGCGGTCGATCGAGCACGAGATGCTCCCGCCGGTGTTCGGCACCAGCTGTCCGCCCAAGGGCGTGTCCGGCGTCCTGCGCAGGTACGCCTACCGCCGGCACAGCGAGGCCAAGGCCATGCACTGGCTGGTGCTGCTCGCCGCCGATCGCGTGGACGCCTGGGAGAGCCACCTCCGCTCCTTCGCCACGCTGCGCCCCGACAACCCGCTCACGCAGACCGGCGTCCGCAGCGAGCTGACGCACGGCGGTCTGTCGTCCCGGCTGGGGAAGGGGCGTACGGACGTCGTGCACCACGCCCTCGACCCGCTCGTCGTGGGCGGCCCCTGGCTCCTCGTCGGTGGTGCCGCCTGGCTCGCCGCTCGGCGGCTGCGCCGGACCGACGGCTGACCGCTTCGGGCCGGGCCTGCCGGGCATGCCACAGAGGTCAGCACTCCCAGGAGAGAGGCCCGTCGTGCACCGCAGAGTCGCAGTCGTCCTGTCCGCCGTCGCCCTGACCGGAGCCCTGGTGGGCTGCAGCGAGGAGGCGATCGCTCCCGAGCAGGGGGTGGACGCCGGCACGCCGGACGGCCGCACCAACGGCGAGACCGGCAGCGGTGAGGGCGGCCAGGTGGGCGTCGACGGCTCGACCGACGCGACGTCCCCCTGACCGGGTGAGCCGGCCGGGACGAGGCCGCCGGAGGACGTCGCTCGTCGGGTCCTAGGATCGCCGGCACGGGTCCGTGCCTCGACAGGCGCCAGGACCGGCCGGCAGGAGAGGGAGAGCAGACGTGGCGCAGGGGCAGACGCACGGCAGCGTGCCGCAGGGCGGGACCGGTCCGCACGGCGAGGCCCGCGGAGCCGGTCCGACCCAGGAGGGCACCACCGGCACCGGCCTCGACGGCATCGTGGCCGGCGCGGCCATCGTGCTGTCGCTGTTCGGCCTGGTCGCGATCCTGGCCGACATCGTCACCGGCGAGAGCATCGTCCCGGACAACGGCCTGGTCGTCGCCGGCATCATGGTCGGCTGCCTGGTCCTCGGCGCCGTGCTCGGAGCGCTGGCCAGCGCCCGCTCCGCCCGGTAGGAGAGCGCTCGGCGCCGCTTGGCCTGCAGGAACCCGCGCTGCCGCGGCGAAGTGTCCCGCGCCGATCCCTGCCCACGACGCGGTCGGCGCCGCCCCCCGCCGCCCCGGAGCGCTCATGTCCAC
>DATLGD010000039.1:0-4798 GCA_035540755.1 Mycobacteriales bacterium
CCGCGGGCAACTACCTACGTGCCGTCCGTCGCGGTGAGGTGCCGCTCGTACCTGTCCTACCGGCCCGCGCTCGAGGGCTTTGACGACAAGCGCCCCTGAGGCCGTGCGCCTTCAGCTTGCGCGGTCAGCCTGCATCAGATCGGCTGGCTCAGCGTCGCGATGCTGTCGCACCGGACTGTGCGGGTCGTCTCCTCGATCCAGTACGAGCAGGCAACCGCGTTGCCGTGGCCTCTCCGGATCCGGGAACGGGGCCGAACCAGAGGTTCTCGAAGCCGGGCTCTCGCCGGACCCCCTGGTAAGGATCGTCGAAGCGGGAGATGACCCAGGAGGTCACGACAACACGGAGGTCGACCACCGGCTTGTCACGGACAGTCCACTCGTCCAAGCACGCACCGAAGCCCTCCAGGCGCCAGGCCGCGGCGCCGTCAGGCACGTCGCACGAGGCGCGCCTGGAGAGCCGCCAGGGCGTCCGGCTCCCTCGGCTCGTGCCGCCGGGCCTCGGCGTCCTGGAGCCACTCGTGCAAAGCCTCGGAGTCGAGGCGCAGTCCAGACGGGTCCGAGACGTCGGGCGCACCGTCGGACCGGAAGAACGCCCGAAGCTCCTCGATCTCTATCCGAGCGCTCTCGCCGGGGTGACGGCGCTTGTCCGCCTCCCGCCAGGGGACCTCGTTGTGTGTGAGGCGCTCGAGGTCGCCGCCCGTCAGCGCTCCGTAGCGGCTGAGCACGTACCCCACGGTGTTCAGCTCGCCCTCGGTCAGCTGCCGCGTCGGTGGCGGCTCGAGCCGGTTCTCCTCCTGGTACCAGAGGGCACCGACCACGGGCCCCATGTCCCACGCGGAGATGGTCTCGGAGAACAGCGGCCGGCCGAAGGCCGCCAGATGGTGCCCCTGGCAGTAGTAGAGGAGCTTGTGCAGCTTCTTGATCGGCATACCTGAGTGCCGCTCCCGCAGGACGGCAGCGACGTCGTGCGCAGACACGGCCACGGCTGCCCCACTAGGCGGGCGCCAGCGGAGCGGGCGGGACGCGCGGACGCGCATGTCGTCGAACATGGGGTCGTCTCTCGCGCTCAGGTATGACAGTTCGGTCCTCGACCAGCGGAGCTCGTGGACGACCTCCGATGGTCCGTCGGCAAACGTGGTTGACGCCGTCGCCCGCCGGCCCCATCCTCGTCTGCGCCGCGCGGACGCGCAGCCGGACCCTGGAGCCGATCGTGAAGCGCACCGCTGAGACGAACCAGCGCAGCTCGCACTGGTCGCCGGGCTGCGCGCTGTCCGTCGAGATGCGCGACCTCGGGGTCGCCGACGGCCACGTCCGGCCGCAGTACCGCAGCACCCTGTTCGCCTCGCGCGCGAGCGCTGCCGTGTAGTCCTTCACCGGTCTCCACGGAGCCGCCCGCAGCGCCACCGGCGCAGCGAGGCGGCTCTTGTCGTTCCTGCCGACGCACGTCTGCTCCGCTCGGGAGCACCCGCACCTTGAGAACTCCACAGCGCACGCACGAACCGGCCCGTCGAGGGCCGGTCATGGTGACCGTTCCCGTCGCGGGAAGGGCCCGGGTCGTGACCCCGGGAAGGCGCGGTTCGACTCCGGCCGGTCACCCCATCCGCACGCCCGCATCGACAACCCCGAAGGAGGTGACCGCCGTGTCCCCGTTCCACTCCCGCATCCCGTCCTGCACCGACCGCACCGTCGACCCGGCGGTCTTCTTCCCCGACACCCCGGAGCAGCTGGTGACCGCGCAGGCGGTCTGCGCCACCTGCCCGCTCACCGAGCAGTGCCTCGCCGGCGCCCTCTCCCTCGGCACGTCCGACGGCGTGTGGGGCGGCGTCCTGCTCGAGCGTGGAGCCGTCGTCGCACAGAAGCGGCGTCCCGGCCGTCCGCGCAAGGTCGCGTCCGCCCCGTCAGGGGCCGCGGCCTGACGCGCGCCGGCCCTCGGATCTCCGGGGGGCCGGCGCGCGATCTCCACGTCGCCCAGCGGACAGGGCGCTCGGCTACGAACCGAGAGGTCGGAGGTTCGACTCCTCCCGTGGAGGCAGGGATGCCGGTGCGCAGGCATGGGCTACTTCCACTCGAAATGGGGTTGTTGCCGGTTCGAGTCCGGCCGTCCGGGCCAGCCCGGACGTAGCTCAATCTGGGAGAGCACCTTGTGCCCGAGCCGACTCCGATCTCGGCATCCCGCTCACGTCCTGCCCGGTGCGCCGGCAGCGGTTACTTCTGGCTGCACACCAGCGGTTCGACTCCGCGCGACCGCCGCCACCGAGACCTCGGGCAGGCCCGACCACCACCACCCGGCCGTATCCCGCGGCCCGACGCCCGGGAGGAGGGCACGTTCATGAGCACGTACAACCGCGTCCTGGCCGTCCTGTCGGGCCGCCGCTCGCCGATCACCAGCACCGGTCCGTCCGGCCGCACCTTCGAGGGCGCACCCGGCTGGGCCCGCGACAGCAAGGGCGAGCTGTTCCTGCTCGCCGTCACCTCGCTGGCCGGCGAGGACACCTTCTACGAGGGCGCCGCCGAGCGCGACGCCCGGCTGGCGCGCCTCGCCGGCTCGGTCGCCGTCGACGACGTCGAGTGGCTGGTCCGGCTGGTCCGCTGGGTCCGCGACGAGGCGCACCTGCGCTCGGTCGCCGTGGCGATCGCCGCGGAGGGTGTCGCGGCGCGGCTGGGTGCCGGCGAGCACGGCGGCAACCGCGCGCTGGTCGCCGCGGCGCTGCGCCGTCCGGACGAGCCCGGTGAGCTGGTCGCGTACTGGCTGGCCCGGCACGGCCGCGCCCTGCCGAAGCCGGTCAAGCGCGGCGTCGCCGACGCCGTCCGCGTGCTGTACACCGAGCGGGCGCTCGCCAAGTACGACTCCGAGGCGGTCGCAGTCCGCTTCGGTGACGTGCTCGAGCTGACCCACCCGTCGCCGTCGGCGCCGTGGCAGGGCGACCTGTTCGCGCACGCCATCACCCGCCGGCACGGTCGTGAGTCCGGTGCGCCGGCGTCGCTGCCGGTGCTGCAGGCGCGCGAGCGGCTGCTCGCCGTCCCGGTCGAGGAGCGCCGCGCGGTGCTGCTCGCCGACGACGGCGGGCAGCGGCTGCAGGCGGCCGGCATGACCTGGGAGTCGGTGGCCGGCTGGCTCGGCGGGCCGCTGGACGCGCAGGTGTGGGAGCGGCTGATCGGCGTCATGGGCTACATGGCGCTGCTGCGCAACCTGCGCAACCTCGACCAGGCCGGCGTCGGCGACGACGTCGCGCAGCGGGTGTCGAAGACGGTGTCCGACCCCGACGAGGTGGCGCGCTCCCGCCAGCTGCCCCTGCGGTTCCTGTCGGCCTACCGGGCGGCGCCGAGCCTGCGCTGGGCGCCGGCGCTGGAGACCGCGCTGCAGCTGAGCCTGCGCAACGTCCCGTCGCTGCCGGGGCGCACGCTGGTGCTGGTCGACCGCTCCGGCAGCATGTTCGGCCCGCTGTCGGCGCGGTCGAAGGTCACCCGCGCTGATGCCGCCGCGCTGTTCGGTGCGGCGGTCGCGGCTCGGGCGGCCTCGGCCGACCTGGTCGAGTTCGGCACCGGCAGCAAGGTGGTCCGGCCGCGTCCGGCGGAGAGCCTGCTGCGCGTCGTCGAGCGCTTCGGCCACCTCGGTGGCACGCAGACGGCGGCAGCGGTGCGCCGGCACTACCGCGGCCACGACCGCGTCCTGATCGTCACCGACGAGCAGGCGTGGCCGGGCTGGCGGGGTCAGGACCCGACTGCAGCGGTGCCGCGCGACGTCCCGGTCTACACCTGGAACGTCGCCGGCTACCGCTACGGCCACGGGCCGTCGGGCACGGCCAGCCGGCACACGTTCGGTGGCCTGTCCGACGGCGCGTTCGTCGCCGTCCCGCTGCTCGAGCGGGGTCGGGACGCGACCTGGCCGTTCTGAGGCGCGCCGCCTCCCTCACGCTGGTGAGGGAGGCGGCGTCTCGCCGGGACGTGCGTGCGCTGTGGAGCCCCCGAGGCGCACCATCATCCGAACCCACCGAAGGAGGTCGCCGTGACGGCGACGCAGGTCGCACCCAAGCTCCTGTCCTGGGCCAGTGACATCGAAGAGGACACCATCGCGCAGGCCGCGCGCACCGCCCGGCTGCCGTTCGTCGACGGTCACGTGGCCCTCATGCCGGACGCCCACAAGGGCCTCGGCTCGACCGTCGGCTCGGTCGTGCCGACCCGCGGCGCCGTCATCCCGTCGTGCGTCGGCGTCGACATCGGCTGCGGCATGGTCGCCTCCGAGACGACCCTGACGGCGGCCGACCTGCCGGACAGCCTCGACCGGCTCATGCCGCTGGTGATGCAGCGCATCCCGTCCGGTGTCGGCAAGGGCCATGCGGCGCCGGTGGCCGAGGACCGGCTGGCCGCACTCGGCCGGCCGCGCACCGAGCTGACCGGCAAGCAGGAGCGCACCACGGCCGAGCAGTTCGGCACGCTCGGGTCGGGCAACCACTTCGTCGAGGTCTGCCTCGACGAGCGGGACGTCGTGTGGACGGTGCTGCACTCCGGCTCGCGCGGCATCGGCAACCAGCTGGCGCAGAAGGCGATCGCCGAGGCCAAGGGCCTGATGAAGGAGCGCTTCATCTCGCTCGAGGACCCCGACCTCGCCTACCTCGTCCAGGGCGAGCCGTCCTTCGAGACCTACATCGAGGACATGCTCTGGGCGCAGCGGTACGCGATGGGCTCGCGCTCGGTCATGGCCGAGCGGCTGCTCGCGTCGCTGTTCGAGGTCGTGGGGCAGGGCCGGCACGTCCGGACGATCAACTGCCACCACAACTTCACCCAGCTCGAGCACCAC
>DATLGD010000040.1:0-2635 GCA_035540755.1 Mycobacteriales bacterium
ATCTCGACGTGGTCCTCAGAGGCGACGCCGCGGAGCGGTACCTGCCCGGTGCCCAGCCGGCACAGGCTGACGACGGCGTCGGCGACTCCGGGCCGCAGGGCGCCGACCGCGCCCAGCAGCACGCCGTCGTCGTCCGGGTGCGGGACGAGCGCGGCGGACGCGCCGGCGTAGGACTCGAGCGAGGCCCCGGTCGGCCAGCCCTCCGGGTCCGGCTGCCCGCCGCGCAGCGTCAGCACGGCGAGGGCGACGACGTCGCGGGCGCGCAGCCCCGGCCAGCCGTGCAGCAGCCTGCGGTACCGGGCCGGCACGGTGCTGCCGCCGAACCGGGCTCCGAGCAGCGTGCCGGCGACGGCGGCGACCGTGTCGGTGTCGCCGCCGCCGGCCACGGCGCGCTGCAGCCCGTGCTCGAGCGAGGTGGCCCGCGAGACGGCCGACCAGGCGCCCTGCAGCGCCGCGACCACCCAGCCGTTGCTCGAGGCGTAGTGGGAGGGCCCGACCTGCTCCGCCTCGTTCAGCCGGGCCGCCCAGGCCGCGCCGACGCGCGACAGGCCGACCCGGACGTCGAGCTCACCGGTGCGCACCGCGTGGTCGACGGCCAGGCACCAGAGCACGCAGGCCTCGCCGGCTTCGGGGTCGTGGTGGGTGAGCGCGCTGACGCCGCGGGCCGCCTCGTCGATGGCGTCGGCGTCGCCGAGGTGGGCGAGCGCGACCGGACCGGTGCGCATGAGCGAGCCGTTGCCGGCGGTGCGCCCGGTCTGCTCGTGCAGCTCGGCGGCCAGCCGGCCCAGCAGCGCTGCCGGGCGCTCGTCGGTGTGGGTGCGGCTGGCCCCGCCGAGGATCCGCCGGGTCTGGATGCCGATGTCGGCCGGCCCGCCGGCGTGCCACTCGAGGAACCCGCGGGCGACGTCGTCGAGCGCCTCGGGGGAGCGGAGGTCGGCGCCCGTGGCGGTCACCCGGGCGACGGCCATCGCCATCTCGGTGTCGTCGCTCCACTGGCCTGGGGCGTACTCGCCGAGCCCGCCGCCCAGCATCCGGGCCGGCGGGTCGAGCCGCCGGGACCCGAACTCGTAGGGGACGCCGAGCGCGTCGCCGGCCGCTCCGCCGAGCAGCACGCCCACGGCGCGGTCGACCTGGCGGCTGGAGAAGGACCCTGTTGTCGTCTGCACGACGAGAACAGTGCCATGAGGGTCCGACAGTTCCGCTCGGCCGACGGGAGGTCGGCGGCTCGCGGCGGCGACGAGGCGCTCACGCCGCGGGCAGCGCCTTGACCGGGAGCAGCTCCACGTCGCTGCCGCGCAGCTCCTGGTGCAGCTCGCGCCAGAGCCGGAAGTCGCCCGGCCGCAGGTCGCCCCCCGGCCGGGCGATCGCCACCACCACGCGGGAGGCGCTGCCGCGCAAGGCCTTCGCCAGGTTGCCGCGGACGACGTCGTCCCAGGCGTCGGCGAGCCCCTCGACCTCGAGGCAGGTGGTGTCGTCGACGAGCAGGACGGCGTCGCCGTCGTCGAGCGGGTCGTCGGCGTAGATCCGCAGGACGTCGGCGAGGGCGGCGGCGTCGTAGGGCTGCTGGGGCGCGGGTGTCGGGGAGGGCATGCCGGCAGCATCTCCGCCGGGACCGACAGGACCGAGGTCGTCCACAGCCCTCGGTCGTTGCCCACAGATCGCTCGGGACAGGATGCTCCGGTGCCCCTCCCACCCAGCCTGCGCGGCCTGCCTCGCGAGACCTGGGTCCTGGCGCTGGTGGCCTTCTGCGTCGCGCTCGGCTTCGGGATCGTGGTCCCCGCGGTGCCGCTGTTCGCGCTCGAGTTCGGCGTGGGCTCGACGGCGGCCGGGGCGGTCGTCTCAGCGTTCGCGCTGATGCGTCTGGTGTCCGGCCTGGCCGCCGGCCGGCTGGTCGACCGGGTGGGGGAGCGCCGCTCGCTGCTGGTCGGCCTCGGCGTCGTGGCGGTGTCGTCGCTGCTGGCGGGGCTCGCGGTCAACTACCCGCAGCTGCTGGTGCTGCGCGGCCTCGGCGGCGTCGGCTCTGCGGTGTTCACCATCGCCGGCACGAGCCTGCTCCTGCGGGTCGCCGCTGCGGCCCAGCGCGGCCGCACGCAGAGCATCTACCGCGGCGGCTTCCTGCTCGGCGGCATCGTCGGGCCGGCCTTCGGGGGCGCGGTGATCGCGATCTCGATCCGCGCCCCGTTCTTCCTCTACGCCGGCACGCTGCTGCTGGCCATGCTCGCGGCCGGAACGCTGCTGCCGAAGCCTCCGCCGAGGGATCCGGCGGACACGTCGCCGGTCGCGCAGGAGCCGCGCACGCCGCTGTCGACGGCGATGGGCAAGCCCGCCTACCGCGCCGCGCTGGCCGGCAACTTCGCCATCGGGTTCAGCCTGTTCGGCGTCCGGAGCACGGTCGTGCCGCTGCTGGTGGTGCAGGGCCTGTCGCTCGGTCCCGGCTGGATCGGCGCCGCGTTCACCCTCGGCGCCGCCGTGCAGGCGCTGCTGCTGCTGCCCGCCGGACCGGTGGCGGCGGCCAGCAGCGCGAGAGCGGCGGCGGTGAGCAGCGCGCCGGCGACGAGGGTCGGGCGCCGCCCGATCTCGTCGACCGCCCGTCCGGCGGGCAGCAGCAGCAGCGCCTGCACGGCGGCGCCGAGGG
>DATLGD010000041.1:0-6299 GCA_035540755.1 Mycobacteriales bacterium
GGCTGGTGCGCACCCGGCTGAGGCTGCAGGCGGCGGTCACCGTGACCACGCGGCCCGGCATCGACCAGCGGCTGGTGGTGCTCGGCGTCCGGGTCGACAACCGCACCCCGTGGACCGCCGGTGCCGGTGTCACCCGGGACCAGACCGCGCAGGCATCGTTGGTCGGCACGCACCTGCTGCTGACCGTCCAGGGCACCCGCTTCGTCTCGCTGCTCGACGGGCCGTCGTGGTCGGCGGCCGACGCGGCATCGTGCACGTCGTCGCGGTGCTGGCCAGGCCTCGTCAGCGACGACGACGGCGCCGACGCCGTGCTGATCTCACCGATCGTGCTCGGCGACCACCCGGGCATCGCGCCGGAGAGCCCCGGCGACCTGTTCGACGCCACCGAGATCGACGAGATCCTCACCCTGCGGGTGAGAACGATGACCGACGCGGAGAAGGTCGACGCGCGGGGCACCGACCCGCGTGCGGCCGCCATCCTCGAGCGCTGCGACACGATGACCGACGAGGCGCTCGGCCGGCTGCACGGGGCGCGGCGCCCGGCCGCCCCGTCGGTCGACGACGTCCCGGTCTTCGCCGACCCGGCCGACGACGAGGTGCCCTGGTGGGACGCCCGGGAGGACGCCCGCGCCGACCCGACCAGCGACGCCGTCCTGGTGGCCGGTGTGCCGGTGTCCCGGGGCAGCCGGGTGCTGCTCCGCCCGAGCCGGCGCGCCGACGCGCAGGACCTGTTCCTCGCCGGAGCGACCGCCGTGGTCACGCGGGTGTACTTCGACGTGGACGGCGCGACGCACGTGGCCGTGGTGCTCGAGGACGACCCCGGTCTCGACCTCTACGACACCACCGGCCGCTACTACTACTTCGCGCCCGACGAGCTCGAGCCGCTGCCGGCCCGGCAGGACGCACGATGACCGGCCGGGTGCTGGTGGCCGGCATCGGCAACGTGTTCCTGTCCGACGACGGGTTCGGCAGCGAGGTGGCCCGCCTGCTCGCGAGGCAGCCGCTGGCCGAGGGCGTGCGCGTCGTCGACTACGGCATTCGCGGCATGCACCTGGCCTTCGACCTGCTCGACGGCTACGACGGGCTCGTCGTCGTCGACGCCCTGCCCGGCGACGGAGTGCCGGGCGAGCTCACCGTGCTGGAGGTCGGTCCGGACGACCTCGGCGACGGCGAGCTCGACGCGCACGGGATGGCGCCGGTGGCGGTGCTGGGCGGCCTCGGCGCCCTGGGCGGCACGCTGCCGCCGACCTACGTCGTCGGCTGCCGGCCGGCCGACGTCGGCGAGGGCATGGGCCTCAGCCCGGCCGTGGCCGCCGCCGTCGCGCCGGCCGTCGACCTGGTGCACGAGCTGCTGGCCCGGCTCCACGGCACCGACGCCCCCCGGGTCGCCGCAAGCGCACGTCCGTCGACCGCACAGCACAGGGAGGAACAGTCATGAGAGCTCTCGGGTGGATCACCACCGGCGTCCTGGGAGTGGTGGCGCTGCTCGGGCTCGGGCTCGGCGTTCGCTCGATCCCCGATGTCCGCAGGTACCTCCGCATCCGGTCGATGTGAGGGCGGTCCCGTGCACGAGATGAGCTACTGCGAGGGCGTGCTCGACGCCGTCCACCGCCGGGCCGCCGGCCGGCCGGTGGTCGCGGTCGGTGTCCGCATCGGTGCGGTGCACCGGGTGGTGGCGGACGCCTTCGAGCAGTCGTTCCAGCTGGCCGCCGCCGGCGGGCCGGCCGAGGGCGCGACGACCGAGGTCGTCGTCGTGCCGGTGCACGGGCACTGCATGGACTGCCGGTACGACTTCGGCTCGCCCGACCCGTCCCCGGCCTGCCCGTCCTGCGGCTCGCTGGACGTCGCCGTCGACGGCGGCGACGAGGTCGTCCTCGAGTGGCTCGAGTACGCGGCGTCCGCGCCTGACCGGGCGGACGAGCTGGTGCCCGCGCACACCCACACCGGGCAGGGCTGAGCCGTGTGCCTCGCGATCCCCGGCCAGCTGGTGGAGTTCCTGCCCGGCAACAACGACCAGCTCGCGCTGGTCGACGTCGTCGGCGTGAAGCGGAAGATCAACATCGGCCTGATGGAGGACACGCCCCTGCAGGTCGGCGACTACGTGCTCATCCACGTCGGCTTCGCGATGAGCAAGGTCGACGAGAAGGAGGCCGCGGAGGCGCTGTCGATGCTCGAGATGATGGGCGAGACGTTCAGCGAGGAGCTGCAGGCCGTGGCCGAGTCGAGCATCGAGTGACCGGGCCCGCGTGCGGCACCGAACCGGGCTGCATCACCTGCGGCGACGTCGCGCTTGCGCTGACGGTGCTGACGGTGGAGGGCAGCGACGCCCGGTGCCGTGCCGACGACGGTCGCACCGAGCTCGTCGCCACCGAGCTGGTCGGCGCCGTGGTGCCTGGCGACCGCGTGCTCGTGCACGCCGGTGTCGCGATCGAGCGACTCGTCCGGAGGGAGTCCTGATGCGCTTCGTCGACGAGTTCCGCGACGCCGACCTGGCCGAGGTGCTGGGGCGCGAGATCACCGCGCTGTGCGAGCCGGGGCGGCACTACAAGGTGATGGAGGTGTGCGGCGGCCACACGCACACCATCTACCGCTACGGGGTGCAGGACCACCTGCCCGAGAGCATCGAGCTCGTGCACGGACCGGGCTGCCCGGTCTGCGTGATCCCGATGGGCCGGGTCGACGACGGGATCGCCATCGCCGAGCGCGACGGCGTCATCCTCACCTGCTTCGGCGACATGATGCGGGTGCCCGGAGGGCGCGGATCGTTCCTCGAGGCCAACGCCCGCGGCGCCGACATCCGGATGGTCTACTCCCCGCTCGACGCCCTGCGCATCGCCCGGCAGAACCCCGACCGGCAGGTCGTCTTCTACGCCATCGGCTTCGAGACGACCGCCCCGTCGACGGCGCTGACGGTGCTGCGTGCGGCGCAGGAGGGCGTCGAGAACTTCTCGGTGTTCTGCAACCACGTCACGATCATCCCGGCGATCAAGGCGATCCTCGACTCGCCGGACCTGCGGCTCGACGCCTTCCTCGGCCCCGGCCACGTCTCGACCGTCATCGGCTGCCGGCCGTACGAGTGGATCCCCCGCGACTTCGGCCTGCCGTTGGTCTGCGCCGGCTTCGAGCCGCTCGACCTGCTGCAGTCGGTGTACATGATCATGAAGCAGTTCGCCGAGGGCCGCGCGGAGGTGGAGAACCAGTACGGCCGGGTGGTGCAGTACGACGGCAACCCGGTGGCGCTGAAGGTGCTCGCCGAGGTCTTCGCGCTGCGGCCGTTCTTCGAGTGGCGGGGCCTCGGGTCCATTGCGCACTCGGCGCTGCAGCTGGCCCCGGCGTACGCCCGGTTCGACGCCGAGCAGCGCTTCGACCTGCCCGGCGTGCGGGTCGCGGATCCCAAGGCCTGCCAGTGCGGCGAGGTGCTCAAGGGCGTGCTGAAGCCCTGGGAGTGCAAGGTCTTCGGCACCGCCTGCACACCGGAGACGCCGATCGGCACGTGCATGGTGTCCTCCGAGGGCGCATGCGCCGCCTACTACAACTACGGCCAGTACGCCAAGCAGCGGCTGACCCTCGAGGTGCTCTCGTGACTCGCGGCCAGGTGGCCGACGGCGTCACCGAGGACCAGGTGGGCGAGCGCATCGAGCAGATGCGCCGGCGGCCGCAGAAGTTCCGCGACGAGCGGATCACCATGGCCCACGGCGCCGGCGGCAAGGCCAGCCGGGCGCTGGTCGAGGGGCTGGTCGTCCCGCTGCTCGCGAACCCGGCGCTCGAGCAGCTGTCCGACGCCGGGCTGTTCGCCGCCGGCACCGCCCGCCTGGCGGTCACCACCGACGCCTTCGTGGTGAAGCCGATGCGCTTCCCCGGCGGCTCGATCGGTGAGCTGGCCGTCAACGGCACGGTGAACGACCTCGCCGTGTCCGGCGCCCGCCC
Source organism: Mycobacteriales bacterium (assembly GCA_035540755.1). Lineage (GTDB taxonomy): Bacteria > Actinomycetota > Actinomycetes > Mycobacteriales > SCTD01 > DATLGD01. Next base: position 3,928 of record DATLGD010000041.1, read on the forward strand.
GCTCGCGCTGACCGCCGCCCTGGTGCTCGAGGAGGGCCTGGCCGCCGGCGCCCTGCGCACCGAGGTCACCGCCATGGCCGACGCCGCCCGCGCGGTCGGCGTCCCCGTCGTCGCCGGCGACACCAAGGTGGTCGAGCGCGGCAGCTGCGACGGCATGTACGTGGTCACCACCGGCGTCGGCGTCCTCGAGCACGACGTCGCGCTGTCCCCGACTGCGGTGCGGCCGGGGGACAAGGTGCTGCTGTCGGGCACCGTGGGCGACCACGGCATCGCCGTCATGCTCGCCCGCGGTGACCTCGATCTCGAGGCCGACGTGCGCAGCGACACCCAGCCGCTGTGGTCGCTGGCGGCCGCGCTGCTGGACGTCTGCGGCAGTGACCTGCGGTGCATGCGCGACGCCACCCGCGGCGGCGTCGCCACGGTGCTCAACGAGATCGCGCTGGCCGCCGAGGTGGGCATCGTGATCGAGGAGAGCCGGGTGCCGGTGCGGCCGGAGGTGACCGGCGCGGGCGAGATCCTCGGCATCGACCCGCTCTACGTCGCCAACGAGGGCAAGCTCGTCGCGTTCGTGGCCCCCCATCGCGCCGATGCCGCGCTCGCCGCGATGCGCGCGCTGCCCTCCGGAGCCGAGGCCGCGCTCGTCGGCGAGGTGCGGGCGGAGCCGCCCGGCCGGGTGCTCGGCCGCACCGGCTTCGGCGGCCACCGCCTCATCGACATGCTCGTCGGCGACCCGCTGCCCCGGATCTGCTGACCACGCGCACCACCCCCCCGAAGGAGGAGCAGCGATGACCGAGAGGGACCAGAGCCCGCACCTGCAGGAGGAGCCGCAGGAGGAACGCGGCGCGCCCGGGTCGCGCGACGAGGGTGGACCGCCCGGAGCCGGTCCGAGCGACCGGCCGGCCGGCACCTCGGACGAGCGCAGCGACACCGGGGTGGAGAGCCAGGGCACCGTCGACCCGGACATGCCCGACCTGCCCGCCGGCGACCAGGGAGGCTGACATGTCCGAGCAGGACGAGCAGGGCGCGCAGAGCCCCTCGCACCCCGAGGCCGACATGGGCGGGGGCCGCAGCCAGCGCGGACCGTCCACCTCCGTGCCCGGGGAGCAGGAGCCCGGCGGCGTCGTCCCTCCCTACGAGGACCGCAAGGACACCGCGGAGCCCGACCAGGAGGGCGGATCGGTGCGCGACGGCGCGCGTGTCGGCGGCGCCACCGGGCCGATCTCCGACGACGAGTTCAAGGCGCCGAGCCCCTCGGACACCGCCGGCGGCCGCACCGCCTCGCCCGCCGACGAGCAGCCTGCGGCGGACATGCCCGACGGTCCCTCTGCCGAGTCGGGTGAAGACCGCACGGCGCACACGCCCGGCACGCCGAAGGGCGAGCGCGGGGGAGCCTGACCCGCGACCGACCGGGGTCGCCGTCGTCCGCCGGCCGTCAGGAGCAGGTGGGGCGGGGTAGAGCAGACGGCATGACCTCCGACGACGCACGCACCCGCACTCTCCTCGCGGTGCTCGACGACGCCTTCGCCGACCTGGCCGCCGCCGACCCAGTAGCGATGCGCCGCAAGTACCGGAAGATGGCTGCCGAGCCGTTCGCCTTCTACCGCGGGTCGGCGGCGCTGTTCTTCGCCGACGCTGCCGAGCGCGAGGACCGCTGGGCCGACGAGCGCACCGGCCGGGTCTGGATCCAGGGCGACCTGCACGCCGAGAACTTCGGCACCTACATGGACGGCAAGGGCGTGCTCGTCTTCGACGTCAACGACTTCGACGAGGCCTATCTCGGGCACTTCACCTGGGACCTGCAGCGGCTGGCCGCCAGCGTCGCGCTGCTCGGCTGGACCAAGGCGCTCTCCGACGAGGACATCAGCGGTCTCGTCGGCACCCTGGTCAGGGCCTACGTCGACCAGGTCGAGCACTTCGTCGAGTCCGACCGCGACCACGAGTGGGCCCTGCGGCTCGGCACGGCGTCGGGGGCGGTCCGCGACGCCCTGCTCGAGGCGCAGCTGTCGACCCGGATCGGGCTGCTCGACGCGGAGACCGTCGTCGAGGACTACACCCGGCGCTTCCGCGACAGCCCCGGCACCCGTCGGCTCGACGGCGAGGAGCGGGAGGTCGTCGAGCGCGCGTACGCCGACTACCTCGAGACGCTGCCGGGCTCCAAGCGGCTCGGCAGCCTCACCTACGACCTCAAGGACGTGGTCGGCAAGACCGGCTTCGGCATCGGCAGCGCCGGGCTGCCCGCCTACAGCCTGCTCGTCGAGGGGCACACGCAGGCGCTCGAGAACGACGTCGTCCTCACCATGAAGCAGGGCGGCGTCGCCGCGGCCAGCAGGATCGTCGACGACGCCGCGGCGCGGGCCCACTTCGAGCACGAG
>DATLGD010000042.1:0-7274 GCA_035540755.1 Mycobacteriales bacterium
CGCTCTTGGGCGCCTCGGTCTCGCCCACGACGTCGCCCTCGCCCGCGGCGTCGGACTCGCTGCCGTCGGCGTCGACGTCCTGCTGCGTGGAGGCGGCGGCGGTGGCGCCGGCGCCGAGCTCGGCCTCGGAGGCCTCGAGGTCGGCCTCGACGTGGACGGTGGTCTGCTGGACGTCGACCAGCGTGTCGCCGCCGGCCTCACCGGTGACGGTGACCGGGACGTCGACGGCGACCTTCTCGCCCTTGCGGACGGCGAGCAGGTCGACGTGCTCGAGGGTGCCGCGCGTCGGGTGGCGCACGACGACCTTCGGCAGCGCGAGCTGGTCGCCGCCCTCGGTCTCGAGCGTCAGCAGGACGTTCGCGTCGGCCTTGAGCGCGAGCATGAGCTCGTGGCCCGGCAGCGAGAAGTGGCGCGGCTCGTCGCCGTGGCCGTAGAGGACCGCGGGGACCTTGTTGGCCCGGCGGACGCGGCGCGCGGCGCCCTTGCCGAACTCGGTGCGGGGCTCGGCGGCGATGCGGACCTCGGACACGGGAGAACTCCTGTTGCTGGGGCTGGGCGAGTGATGTGCTGGCGGGCGCTCGACTGCGCAGCGGAGGAGTCTAGCGGGCGAGCGCGCGGGCGCTCCGGGCGCCGGCGAGCGCTACGCGGCGCCGTCGAACAGGCTGGTGACCGAGCCGTCCTCGAAGACCTCGCTGATGGCGCGCGCGATCAGCGGCGCGATCGACAGGACGGTGAGCTTGTCGAAGCGGCGCGCGTCGTCGATCGGCAGCGTGTTGGTGACGACGACCTCGCTGATCCGGCTGTTCTTGAGCCGGTCGACGGCCGCGCCGGACAGCACGCCGTGCGTGGCCGTGACGATGACGTCCGCGGCGCCGTTGTCGAACAGCAGGTCGGCGGCCTTGGTGATCGTGCCGCCGGTGTCGATCATGTCGTCGACGAGGATGCACGTCTTGCCGCGCACCTCGCCGACGACCTCGCCGACCTTGACCTCGTTCGGCACGTTCGGGTCGCGCCGCTTGTGGATGATCGCCAGGCCGCAGCCGAGCCGGTCGGTCCAGCGCTCGGCGACGCGCACCCGACCGGCGTCCGGGCTGACGACGACGGTGTCGCGCCCGCTCCATCGGTCGCCGACGTGGTCGGCGAGCAGCGGCAGCGCGAACAGGTGGTCGACCGGGCCGTCGAAGAAGCCCTGGATCTGCGCGGTGTGCAGGTCGACCGTCATGATCCGGTCGGCCCCGGCGGTCTTGAACATGTCGGCGATCAGGCGGGCGCTGATCGGCTCGCGGCCCCGGTGCTTCTTGTCCTGGCGCGCGTACGGGTAGAACGGCAGCACCACGGTGATCCGCTTGGCGGACGCGCGCTTGAGCGCGTCGACCATGAGCAGCGTCTCCATGATCCAGGTGTTCACCGGGGCGGTCACGCTCTGGACCACGAAGGCGTCCGACCCCCGCACCGACTCCTCGAAGCGCACGAAGATCTCGCCGTTGGCGAACTCGTAGGCGCTCGTGGGCACCGGCGCGCACCCCAGGTGCACCGCGACCTCCGCGGCCAGCTCCGGGTAGGCCCGGCCGGTGAAGAGCATGAGGTTCTTGCGGTTCTCGGTGGTCAGGCCGTTCATGAGGTCTCCCCGTCGCGCGGGCCGCGCCTGCGCGCCACCCAGCCCTCGATGTTGCGCTGCTTGGCCCGGCCGACGCCGAGGGCGCCCGGTGGCACGTCGTCGGTGATGACCGACCCCGCCGCGGTGTAGGCGCCGTCGCCGATCGTGACCGGCGCGACGAGCATCGTGTCGCTGCCCACCCGCACGTCGTCACCCACGGTGGTGCGGTGCTTGTCGCGGCCGTCGTAGTTGACGAAGACGGTGGCGGCGCCGATGTTGCTGCCCACCCCGATCGTGGCGTCGCCCACGTAGGACAGGTGCGGCACCTTGCTGCCCTCGCCCACCTCGCTGGCCTTGATCTCGACGTAGGCCCCGGCCTTGGCGCCGCGCCCCAGCACCGTGCCGGGCCGCAGGTAGGTGAACGGGCCCACGGACGCCTCCGGGCCGATGACGGCGCGCTCGGCCTGCGTGCGGACGACGCTCGCGCCCCGGCCCACTTCGGTCGCGAGCAGCGTCGTGTCGGGGCCGATGGTGGCGCCGGCCGCGACGCGCGTGCCGCCGAGCAGCTGGCAGCCCGGCCGGACCTCGACGTCGGCGTCGAGGTGGACGTCGACGTCGAGCCAGGTGGTCTGCGGGTCGACGACGGTGACGCCGGCGAGCATCGCCGCCCGCACGAGCCGGGCGTTGAGCAGGCGTCGGGCCTCCGCCAGCTGCGCGCGGTCGTTGACGCCCATGGTCTCGGCGGCGTCGGTGGCGGTGTGCGCCGCGACGATCAGTCCGGCGTCGACGTGCAGGCCGACGACGTCGGTGAGGTACTCCTCGCCCTGCGCGTTGTCGGTGGAGAGCCGGCCGAGCGCCTCGCGCAGCCGGGCGGCGTCGAAGGCGTAGACGCTGACCGCCACCTCGTCGATGGCGCGGGTGGCCTCGTCGGCGTCCTTGTGCTCGACGACGGCGCGCACCGCGCCGGCGTCGTCGCGGACGACGCGGCCGTAGCCGGTGGGGTCGGCCATGCGGGCGGTGAGCAGCGTGGTGGCGGCAGCGTGCTGCTGGTGAGCGCGGACGAGCTGCTGGAGCGTCTCGCCGGTGAGCAGGGGCGCGTCGCCCGGCACGACGACGACGGTGCCGGTGAGCTCGCCCAGGCCCTCGAGCGCGACGCGCACGGCGTGGCCGGTGCCGTTCTGCTGCTCCTGCACGACGGCGACGGCGCCGGGGTCGACCTCGGCCACGTGCTCGATGACCCGCTCGCGGGCGTGGCCGACGACGACCACCAGGTGCTCCGGGTCGAGCGCACGGGCGGCGGTGACGACGTGGCCGACCATCGTGCGGCCGGCCAGCGGGTGCAGCACCTTCGGCGTGGTCGCGCTCTTCATCCGGGTGCCCTCACCGGCCGCCAGCACGACGACGGCGGCGGGGCGCGCGTCGGTCACACCAGCTCCTGGGGCAGGGAGGTCGCCGGGAGAGCCCCGGGTGAGCCTCGACTCTACCGGCGTGCACCCATTAACCTGAAGTGATGGCTTGACTACGCTCCGCCTCCAGGATTCGAACCCGGGCCTGAAGATCACCAAAGGATCCCGTGCTGCCACTACACCAAGGCGGATGAGACGGCGCGGTCTTCCTGCGCTTCGACCGGCGTCGCGGCGCCATCGTGCCACTCGGGGTAGCTGCGCTCGTTCCGAGTGAGACCGATGACGATCCCGTGCAGCACGTCGTAGAGGGCACCGCTCCCACGCACCGTCACGCACAGGCAGCCGCGGTAGTGGTCCTCGACGTTCCGGCGCGGCGTCAACGGGTTGTGGCGCTTGATGGTGCTGCGGCTGAACCGTTCCAGCGGGTGCCCGAGGGCCTCTGCCCACCAGCCTCGGGCCGCGGGCTCGTCGGCGGTCTCGTGGATGTGCAGCCGGAAGTCCAGCTGCTCGTCGTCGACCCCGAGCTCGGCGAGCCCCTCCAGGTAGAGACGCACCAGCACGGGATCGCTGTTCATCCACTGGACCGAGACGTTGCGCGCCCAGGGCTTCCGCTTGGCGCCCTCGCACCAGTACGACAGAGCGACCGCGAGACGAGGTCACGAGAGCTGACCGGTCCGACTCGAGAGGCCGCCTCCGCGGCTCGCCGGTCGCGCTCGACGTCGCGCACGTCTCGCTCGCGCCGCATCCGCGTCCGAAGCGCGTCGATCCGACGTGCCTGGCTCGCGGCCCGGTGCGCCGGGTCGTCGTCGGGTCGAGGCAGGTCGCGGAGCCACAGCGAGCAGGTGCTCTTGCTGACGCCGAGCTCGGCGGCGATCTCATCGTAGGTGCTGCCAGCCGCCCGCAGCTCGACGGCCAGCTGCCGCTGCTCGTCCTTGGCCCGTGGCCGGCGCAGCTCGTCCGGGACCGCCGTGCCGGCCAGCAGTTGCTGCAGGAGGTCCTCCCCGATGCGCAACTCCGCCATGATCTCCCGCCGGGACCTGCCCTCCGCGCGCATGGCGCGCGCCTTCTCGCCCAGCTCGCGCTTCTCCTCCGGCGTCCTGTGCCTGGCCATGGGTGAGCCCTCCCACCGTGCTCGTCCGACTCGACCCTCAGCCGCCATTGCACCAGCGGGGTGACAGGCACGGACGCCCGGGTTGCGCGGACGACCAGCGGGCACACCGGCACCTACGCCTCCGTAGGTTACGGTTGCGTAACCTGCTTCTCCCGTCTGCGAGGACTGCCCGTGACCACGACACCCCTCGACCGGCCCGGGAAGGTCGTCGGCAACGCCGGCGATCCCGACGCCCCCGTCACCACGATCGAGTTCGAGCCGGACGAGGCACGCCCGATGCAGGCGGTGCCCGGCACCGGGCTGAAGGCCCGCGCCGAGCAGGTGGCGCTCGCCCTGTTCATCGCCGTCCCACTGCTCGCCGTGGTCGCCGCCGGCTTCGTGCTCTGGGGCAACGGGCTGTCGTGGCGCGACGTCGTCATCAGCACCGTCTTCTACGCCTTCACCGGGCACGGCATCACCGTCGGCTACCACCGCTACTTCACGCACGGGTCCTTCAAGGCGAAACGCCCCCTGCGGGTGGGTCTCGCCGTCGCCGGCTCGATGGCCATCGAGGGGCCGATCACCCGCTGGGTGGCCGACCACCGCCGGCACCACGCCTACAGCGACAAGGAGGGCGACCCGCACTCGCCCTGGCGGTACGGCACCGACTTCTGGGCGCTCACCAAGGGCCTGTGGCACGCGCACGTCGGCTGGTTGTTCGACGTCGAGCAGACCGACCAGAAGCGCTTCGCGCCCGACCTGCTCGCCGACCGCGACGTCGCGCGCGTCAACGCGCTGTTCCCCGTGCTCGTGCTCGTGTCGCTGCTCCTGCCGGCCGTCGTGGGCGGCGCGTGGGCCGCCGCCGTCGGCGAGGGCTTCTGGTACGGCGCGGCCACCGCGTTCTTCTGGGCCAGCCTGGTGCGCATCGCGGTGCTGCACCACGCCACGTGGTCGATCAACTCGATCTGCCACGCCTTCGGCGAGCGCCCGTTCACCACGCGCGACCGCAGCGCCAACGTCTGGCCGCTCGCGCTCATCTCGATGGGCGAGAGCTGGCACAACCTGCACCACGCCGACCCCACGGCGGCGCGGCACGGCGTCGACCGCTTCCAGGTCGACACCAGCGCCGAGGTCATCCGCGGACTGGAGAAGCTGGGCTGGGCGCACGACGTCCGCTGGCCGAAGCGGGAGCGCCTCGACGCCCGCCGGCGCGCCCGTGCGGCAGGCTGACGGGGTGAGCCTCCCCGCGCGCGTCCGGATGACCGGTGCGCAGCGGCGGGCCCAGCTGCTCGACGTCGGCAAGGAGCTCTTTGCCGAGCGCGGCTACGACGCCACCTCCGTCGAGGAGGTGGCGCTGCGCGCCGGCGTCAGCAAGCCCGTGGTCTACGAGCACTTCGGCGGCAAGGAGGGCCTCTACGCGGTTGTGGTCGACCGGGAGGTGCAGCGGCTCCTGACGAGCTTCGAGGCCGCGCTCACCGGCGACAGCCCGCGACTGCTGGTCGAGCAGGCGACGCTCGCTCTGCTCACGTACGTGGAGGACGAGAGCGACGGGTTCCGCATCCTCGTCCGCGAGCCACCGCCGGGCGGCAGCAGCGGCTACGCGACCATCATCAGCGACGTCGCGCAGCGGGTCGAGCACATCCTCGACCGGGAGTTCGCCGCCCGGGGCTACCGGACGACGCTCGCGGCCCTGTACTCGCAGGCCCTCGTCGGCATGGTCTCCCTCACCGGCCAGTGGTGGCTCGACGCCCGCGAGCTCGAGCGCGACGACGTCGCGGCGCACCTGGTGAACTGGCCTGGAACGGCCTGTCCTCGCTCGAGCCGGAACCCGAGCTCCAGGTGCGCCGCGCGCGCCGCTAGGGGTCAGACGCGCGTGCGCGCGTTCTTGTCGGCGAGCAGCGCGACGGCCGTGAGGACGGCGCCGGACGCGAGGTGCAGCACGTGGTCGGCGCCGTTGAGGGCCACGACGTTCAGGGCGGTGTCGGTGATGAGCGGGCCGAGCACGCCGAGCGCCAGGTACGTGACGCCGATCGCGAGGTTGGCCCCGCGCGAGGTGTCGTGGCGCTTGGACGCGGCGATGAGCGCGACGCCGATGAGCAGGTGGACGATGTTGTGCAGGTGGTTGACCTGGAAGATGCCGAGCAGGTCGTTGTCGGTCCGGTCGGCGAAGGTCTCGCTGACGAAGAAGCCGGCGATGCCGACGAGCGTGTAGATCGCGCCGAACGCGAGGGCGACGGTCTGGTTGACGGTGCGGCCGGTACGGCCCACCTCGTGCGAGCCGTGGGTCACGGTGCCTCCTGGGGTCGTGGAGCAGCGGTGTGCTGCAGCCCCGGGACTACCCCGGTGATCGCGACTGCAACACCCGGGTAGACCGCGGGCATGGGCGTCCTCGTCGGCACCTCCGGGTGGCAGTACCGCGACTGGCGCGGCCGCTTCTACCCGCAGCGCCTGCCGCAGCGGCTCTGGCTCGAGCACCACGCCGCGCACTGGTCGACCGTCGAGGTGAACAACTCCTTCTACCGGCTGCCGGCGCGCGAGGTCTTCGAGGCGTGGCGGGCGCGGACGCCGGCCGACTACGTCGTCACCGTCAAGGCGTCGCGCTTCCTCACGCACGTCAAGCGGCTGCGGGAGCCGCAGGAGCCGGTGGCGCGCCTGGTGGACCGGGTGTCCGCGCTCGGCGACCGGCAGGGACCGGTTCTCGTGCAGCTGCCGCCCGACCAGCAGCTCGCGCTCGACCGGCTCGCCGAGACCCTCGCCTGCTTCCCTGCCGGGACGCGCGTCGTCGTCGAGCCCCGGCACCCGAGCTGGTGGGTGCCCGAGCTGCGCGACCTGCTCGTGCAGCACGACGCCGCCCTGTGCTGGGCCGACCGCGGCTCGGAGCCGGTGGCGCCCCTGTGGCGCACGGCGTCGTGGGGGTACCTGCGGCTGCACGCGGGCGGCGGCGAGGACGTGTGGCCGTACGAGGAGCGCGTGCTGGCGCGCTGGGCCGACCTGCTCGTCGAGACGTGGCGCGACGACGAGGACGTGCTCGTCTACACGAACAACGACCCGGGCGGCGCCGCCCTGCGCGACGGCGTCGCGCTGGCGCGGCTGCTGCGCGAGCGCGGGCGCACGACGGGGCGCGTCCCGGACCTCGCCGACGTCACCCGGTCAGAGCTCGTCGGACAGGAGTAGCCAGGCC
>DATLGD010000043.1:0-8289 GCA_035540755.1 Mycobacteriales bacterium
GCGCTCACCGCAGCGCCCGGGGCGGTCGTCGTCGACTGCACGCTCGGGATGGGCGGCCACGCCGCGGCGCTGCTCGCCGTGGACCCGTCCGTGCGGCTGGTCGGGCTGGACCGGGACCCCGAGGCGCTGCGCCGGAGCCGCGTCCGCCTGGCCGCCGACGCCGGACGAGTCACCCTCGTGCACGCCGTCTACGACGAGCTGCCGGCCGTGCTCGCCCGGCTCGGGCTCGACCGGGTGCACGGCATCCTGTTCGACCTCGGCGTCAGCTCCCCGCAGCTGGACGAGGCCGAGCGCGGCTTCGCCTACGCGCAGGACGTTCCTCTCGACATGCGCATGGACCCCACTCGGGGCGCCACCGCGGCCGACGTCGTCAACGGCTACGACGGCCGGGCCCTCGCCCGGGTGCTGCGGGAGTACGGCGAGGAGCGCTTCGCCGGCCGCATCGCCGACGCGATCGTGCGCGAGCGGGCCCGCGAGCCCTTCACCGGCACCGCCCGGCTGGCCGAGCTGGTGCGCACGGCGATCCCCGCAGCCACCCGCCGCACCGGCGGTCACCCGGCGAAACGGACATTCCAGGCGTTGCGCATCGAGGTGAACGACGAGCTCGGCGTGTTGCGCCGGGCGATCCCCGCTGCGATCGACATGCTCACGGTCGGAGGCCGGCTCGTGGTGATGAGCTACCAGTCCTTGGAGGATCGGATCGTGAAGGCCGAGCTGCAGGCGCGCTCGACCACCGACGTCCCCGTCGACCTCCCCTTCGTGCCCGAGGGAGCAGCGCCGGAGCTGCGGCTGCTGGTCCGCGGGGCCGAGAAGGCCCCCGACGACGAGATCGCGCGCAACCCGCGCGCCGCCTCCGTGCGGCTGCGGGCCGCCGAGCGCCTGCGGGACGCCGCATGAGCGCCGCGACGGTGATGAGCCGGGCGAGCGGCAGCGCCGCCTTGGCCCGGCGGGTGAGCGCGCGCTCGGCCTCCGAGGCGGGGCGCGCCGCGTCCCCGATCCTGCGCCTGGTCCCCGACGTGCGCACCGGAGCCCCCCGGGCGCCGTTCGTCACGCTGGTCGTCCTGCTGCTCGCCGGCGGCCTGCTCGGGCTGCTGGCGGTGAACACGGTGCTCGCCCAGGACGCCTTCCGGCTGCACGCGCTGTCGGCCGAGGGCAAGGCGCTCGCCGACCGCGAGCAAGTCCTCGAGCGCGAGGTCGAGACGCTGCGCACCCCCCGCAACCTGGCTGCCCGGGCCCGCGCGCTCGGCATGGTGCCTGCCGGCAGCCCCGCCTTCCTGCGCCTGGAGGACGGCGCCGTCCTCGGCGCCGAGGAGCCGGCCGCGCCCGAGCCCGAGGGAGCTCCTGCGCAGTGACCTCGTCGAACACCCCTCCGCCCGGCGGACGCCCCCGACGTCCGACCGGCCGCGCCGGCCGTCCGGACGGATCCGGCCGCCCGGACGGATCCGGCCGCTCCGACGGATCCGGCCGCTCGCGCTCCGGGACGACCTCGGGCCGGTCCGGGGCCGGTCGCTCGGGCGGCCCCCGCAGGAGCGGCCCGAGCTCGGACCGGGCCCGGGACGGCGCTGCCCGGGCCGGCGGGCCGCGCACCCGTGCGGCCGGCTCCCGCCCGCGGCCCCGGCGGCGCGCCGTCCGGCTCGGCCACCAGGGGGTGCGCCTGCGGGCCGGCCTGCTCAGCGTGCTCGTGCTGCTCAGCCTCATCGGCGGCCGCCTGGTGTGGCTCCAGGGCCTGTCCGCGTCGGCCTACGCCGACCAGGCCGTCGAGCAGCGGCTGCGCACCAGCACGCTGCTGGCGCCGCGCGGCGCCATCACCGACCGGAGCGGCCAGGTGCTCGCGCTGTCCATCGACGCCCGCGCCGTCTACGCCGAGCCGCGCACCATCGCCCGGGCGCAGCAGCAGAAGCCCTGCACGCCGAAGGCGGAGCGGCCCTGCGACCCGGACGGCATCGCCGAGGCGCTCGCGCCGGTGCTGGGCCTGCCCGAGAAGGAGCTGCGCGAGCGGCTCGAGCGCCCGCTGCGCACCGACGGCACGTGCACCCCGGCAGACCCGATGGCGTGCTCGGGCTTCGTCTACCTCGCCCGCGGCCTCGAGCCCGACACGGGCACGGCCGTCCGCGAGCTGAACCTGGTCGGCGTCGGCGTGCTCTCCGAGCCCAAGCGCGTGCATCCCGGCGGCGACCTCGGCGCCAACGTCATCGGGTTCACCGCTCTGGACGACACCGGCGGCGTCGAGGGCGCCGCCGGCATCGAGCTGGCCGCGAACCACGTGCTCACCGGTCAGGACGGCCGCTCGAGCGCAGAGGTCGACGGCTCGGGCCGCGTCATCCCGAACGGCCAGCGCACCGTGCAGGAGCCGGTGCCGGGCCGCGACGTCCAGCTCACCCTCGACCGCGACCTGCAGTGGTACGCCCAGGACGTCCTCGCCCGCAAGGTGGAGGAGAGCGACGCCGAGAGCGGCACCGCCGTCGTCATGGACGTGCAGACGGGAGAGGTGCTGGCGCTGGCCAGCGTGCCGACCTTCGACGCCGACAGGCCGAGCGAGGCGCCGAGCGAGGTGCGCGGCAACCGCGCCGTCACCGACGTCTTCGAGCCCGGCTCGATCGGCAAGGTCATCACCGCGGCGGTGGCGCTCGAGGAGGGCGTGCTCACGCCCGACTCGGTGCTGACCGTCCCCGACAACATCCAGGTCTCGAACAAGCGCTTCACCGACTCGCACAGCCACCCGACGGAACGGATGACCTTCACCGGCGTCATGGTCGAGTCGAGCAACGTCGGCACGATCATGGCTGCGCAGCTGGTCGGCGGGCCGAAGCTGTACGAGGCGCTGCAGCGGTTCGGCATCGGGCAGAAGACCGGCATCGGACTGCCCGGGGAGAGCAACGGGATCCTGCGGCCGGAGAGCGAGTGGTCGGGCACCGACTACGGCACCCATCCGATCGGCCAGGGTTACGCCGTGAACGGCGTGCAGATGGCGTCGGTGTACGCCACGGTCGCCAACGGCGGCGTCCGGGTCGCCCCCCACGTGGTGAAGGGCACCCGCGACAGCGACGGCGACCTCGTTCCCGGTCCCGAGCCCGAGCGGCGGCAGGTGATCTCGAAGGAGGTCGCCGACCAGCTCCGGGGAATGCTGGAGGGCGTCACGAACGAGGGCGGCACGGCGCAGAACGCCGGGATCCCGGGCTACCGGGTGGCCGGCAAGACCGGCACCGCCCGGCGCGCGGTCGGCGGCGGCTACGACGGCTACACCGCCAGCTTCGTCGGCTTCGCCCCGGCGGACGACCCCCGCATCGTCGTCGCCGTCAGCGTGCAGGACCCGAAGAACGGCTACTACGGCGGCGTCATCGCCTCGCCGGTCTTCCAGGAGATCATGGCGTACGCGCTGTCGAACCAGCAGATCCCGCCGACCGGCACGCCCGCGCCGCGCCTCCGGCTGCGGGAGAGCGACCCGCAGTAGCGTGTCGATCGTGCCAGCCACCCCCGACGGACAGCCTGTCGGAGGAGCCGCACCTCCCGTGCGCCCGTCCTCGCCGGCGGCCCGTCCGCTGCCGGAGCTGCTCGCGGCCGTGCCCTCCCTGACCGTCCCCGGCGAGGGTCGGAGCCGGCTCGACGATGTCGCTGTCACCGGCTGCACGCACGACTCGAGAGCCGTCCGTCCCGGCGACCTCTACGCGGCGCTGCCCGGCGCCCGGGCGCACGGGGCCGACTTCGCCGCGGCGGCGGCCGCCGCGGGCGCCGTCGCCGTGCTCACCGACCCGACCGGGGCCGAGCGCGCGGCCGGCAGCGGCCTGCCGGTGCTGGTGGCCGAGCACCCGCGCGGCCTGCTCGGCGAGGTCGCTCGCTGGGTGCACGACGACCCGGCCGCCGGGATGCTCGTCCTGGGCGTCACCGGCACCAACGGCAAGACGACGACCGCCTTCCTGCTCGAGGCGGGCCTGCGGGCCGCCGGCCACCGCACCGGCCTCGTCGGCACGATCTGCACGCGGATCGGCGGGGACGTCGTCCCCAGCGTCCGCACCACGCCCGAGGCCCCGGACCTGCAGGCGCTGCTCGCCGTCATGCGCGAGCGGGGCACCACCGCCGTGGCGATGGAGGTCAGCAGCCACGCGCTGGCGCTCGGGCGGGTCGACGGGCTGGTGTTCGACACCGCCGTGTTCACCAACCTCTCGCAGGACCACCTCGACTTCCACGCCGACATGGCCGAGTACGAGGCCGCGAAGGCCTCGTTGTTCACCGCCGAGCGCTGCCGGCGCGCCCTGGTCTGCGTCGACGACCCCGCCGGGCAGCGCATCGCCGCCGGCGCGTCCGTGCCGACCCGGACGCTGAGCACCACCGGCGTGAACGCCGACTACGCCGTCACCGACGTCGACCTGCGGGGCGAGGGCGGCACGTTCGCCGTGACCGGGCCCGCCGGCCGCACCGAGGGCGGGGTCCGGCTGCCCGGTGCCTTCAACGTCACCAACGCCGCCCTCGCGCTCGCCGCGCTCGAGGTCTCCGGGGTCGACGCGACCGCCGCCGCACGGGGGGTCGCCGCCCTGCCTGGTGTGCCGGGCCGGATGGAGCGGGTCGACGCCGGCCAGCCGTTCCTCGCCGTCGTCGACTACGCCCACACGCCCGAGGCCGTCACCACGCTGCTGCGCACCGTCCGCGGCGTCACGTCCGGGCGGGTCCTGGTGGTGCTGGGCTGCGGCGGCGACCGGGACGCCGCCAAGCGCCCGCTGATGGGCCGGGCTGCCGTCGAGGGCGCCGACGTCGCGGTGCTCACCAGCGACAACCCGCGCAGCGAGGACCCGCTCGAGATCCTCCGGCAGATGTCGGCGGGCCTGTCGGGTGCGCACGTCGAGCCCGACCGGCGGGCGGCCATCTTCCTCGCAGTCGCGCAGGCCCGGGCGGGCGACGCCGTCGTCGTCGCCGGCAAGGGGCACGAGACCGGCCAGGAGGTCGGCGGCGTCGTCACCCCGTTCGACGACCGCGCCGTGCTGCGCGAGGCGCTCCAGCAGGTCCACGCATGATCCCGCTGCCGCTGTCCGACGTCGCGCGGCTGGCCGCCGCCGAGCCCGCCGGCGTCGCCGACCTGTCCGCGCAGATCACCTCGGTCGAGGTCGACAGCCGCAGGGCGGGGCCGGGCACGCTGTTCGTGGCGCTGCCCGGCGAGCGCACCGACGGGCACGACCACGCGCCGACCGCCGTCGAGGCCGGTGCCGTGGCCGTGCTGAGCGCACGGCCGCTGGACGGCCTGCCGTGCCTGGTGGCGCCCGACCCGCTCGAGGGGCTGCAGGCGCTCGCCGCCGGGTCCTTCTCGGTCGAGCAGCCCTGGACCGTCGGCATCACCGGCAGCAGCGGCAAGACCTCCACGAAGGACCTGCTCGCCTCGGTGCTGCGGGGCCTGCTCGGCGACGAGCAGGTGCTCGCGCCGCAGGGGTCGTTCAACAACGAGCTCGGCCTGCCGCTCACCCTGCTGCGCCGCACAGAGCGCACCGAGGCGGCCGTGCTCGAGTACTCCGCCCGCGGCACCGGGCACATCGCCTTCCTCTGCGGCCTGGCCCGGCCCCACGTCGCCGTCGAGCTCAACGTCGGCAGCGCGCACCTCGGCGAGTTCGGCTCGCCGGAGGGCATCGCGAAGGCCAAGGGCGAGCTCGTCGAGGCGGTCGCCGGCCCCGACCCGGTCGTCGTGCTCAACGCCGACGACGCGCGCGTGGCGGCCATGCGCGAACGCGCGCCGAGCGGCGCCCGGGTGGTCACCTACGGCGCCGCCGCCGCGGCAGACGTCCGCATCGAGGACCTCGAGCTCGACGAGGACGGCCGGCCGCGCTTCGTGCTGGCGACGTCGTCCGGGTCGGTGCCGGTGCACCTGCAGCTGCGCGGCGAGCACAGCGCCTCCAACGCCGCCGCGGCCGCTGCGGTCGTGCTCGGCGGGCGTCCGGGCACCGACCTGCAGCAGCTCGCCGCGCTGCTCGGGAACGCCGCGCCGGCGAGCCGGTGGCGGATGGAGGTCGTCGAGCGACCGGACGGCGTCACCGTCGTCAACGACGCCTACAACGCCAACCCGGACTCGATGCGCGCCGCGCTCAAGACCCTCGCGGTGCTGTCGCGCGGCAAGACGCGCCGCACCTGGGCGGTGCTCGGGCACATGGCCGAGCTGGGCGACAGCGAGCGCGAGGCGCACATGGACCTGGGCCGCTTCGTCGTGCGCCTCGACGTGAGCCGCCTGGTCGTCGTCGGCCCGGACGCCGGGGGCATCCACGCCGGAGCCGTCCTCGAGGGGTCCTGGGGAGAGGAGTCCGCGCACGTCGACGACGTCGAGGAGGCGGTGCGGCTGCTGCGGGCGGAGCTGTGGCCGGGCGACGTCGTGCTCGTCAAGGGCTCGCGGTCGGCCGGGCTCGAGCGGGTCGCGGACGCGCTGCTCGCCGAGCCGGCCCCGGGCACGAGGTCGTCCGGATGAGGTCGGTGCTGGTCGCGGCCCTGTCCGCGCTGATCGTCTCGCTGCTCTGCACGCCCGCGGTCGTGCGGCTGTTCCGCCGCCGCGGCTACGGCCAGGAGATCCGCGAGGACGGGCCGAGCAGCCACGCCACCAAGCGAGGCACCCCGACCATGGGCGGCGCGGTCATCATCGGCGCCACGCTGGTCGGCTACGCGGTCGCGCACCTGCTGGTCATCAACCAGCCCAACCGGGGCCCCACCGCGAGCGGGCTGCTGGTGCTGTACCTCATGACCGGCCTCGGCCTGGTCGGCTTCCTCGACGACTTCATCAAGATCCGCAAGCAGCGCTCGCTGGGCCTGAACGCGGCCGCCAAGTTCATCGGCCAGTTCGTCATCGGCGTCACCTTCGCGATCGGCGCGCTGGGCTTCGAGAACGACCAGGGGCTGACCCCGGCGTCCACGAACCTGTCGTTCGTGCGCGACTACGAGGCGATCGCGCTCGGGTCCGTGGGGTTCGTGATCTTCGCCTACCTGATCATCACGGCCACCAGCAACGCGGTGAACCTCACCGACGGCCTCGACGGCCTCGCCGCCGGCTCGTCGATCATGGTCTTCGCCGCGTACGTCGTCATCGGCTTCTGGCAGTTCCGCAACTCCTGCGTGCTGCAGCCCGACCTGGCGCAGTGCTACGAGGCGCGCGACCCGCTCGACATCGCTCTGGTCGCCGCGGCGGCCATGGGCGCGTGCTTCGGCTTCCTGTGGTGGAACGCCTCGCCGGCCAAGATCTTCATGGGCGACACCGGGTCGCTGGCCATCGGCGGCGCGTTCGCCGGCATCGCGATCGTGACCCGCACCGAGCTGCTGCTCATCGTGCTCGGCGGGCTGTTCGTCGTCGAGACGATCTCGGTGATCGTGCAGGTCGGGGTGTTCAAGGCGACCCGCAAGCGGGTCTTCAACATGGCGCCGATCCACCACCACTTCGAGCTGTCCGGCTGGGTCGAGAACACCGTCATCGTCCGCTTCTGGATCATCGCCGGCCTCGCGGTCGCGTTCGGGCTGGGCGTCTTCTACGCCGAGTACCTCGCGACCGGGCCGCTGCGCTAGGTGGCCTGCGTCGAGCGGCCTGCGCCAGCGGCCGACTGGCAGGGCCGGCCGGTCGTGGTCGCCGGCGCGGGGGTGAGCGGCGCCGCCGCCGCGCGGGTGCTGCGCGACCTCGGCGCGCGCGTCGTCGTGGCCGACAGCAGCGACGAGCGGGCCGAGCCGCTGCGCGCCGACGGCTTCGACGTCCGCGACCTCGACGCTCCGCTCGAGGACACCTCGCTGGTCGTCACCTCGCCGGGGTGGCGGCCGACGGCGCCGCTGCTGGCGGCCGCCGCCGCGCACGGTGTCGAGGTCTGGGGGGAGGTCGAGCTGGCCTGGCGGCTGGGCGAGGAGCGGGGACACGCTGCGCCGTGGCTGGCCCTCACCGGCACCAACGGCAAGACGACGACGGTGCGCATGCTCGAGCAGATCCTGACCGCCGCCGGCCTGCGCGCCGTCGCCACCGGCAACGTCGGGCTGCCGGTGCTCGACGCCGTCCTCGCGCCCGAGCCCTACGACGTGCTGGCGGTCGAGCTGTCCAGCTTCCAGCTGCACTGGTCGAGCAGCCTGCGCCCGGCCGCCGCCGCGGTGCTCAACGTGGCCGACGACCACACCGACTGGCACGGGTCCTTCTCGGAGTACGCCCTGGCCAAGGCCAGGGTCTGGGGCGGTCCGGTGAGCGTGGGCAACGCCGACGACGAGGTCACGCGCACCCTGCTCAACCGCGCGCCGGGCCGCCGCGTGACGTTCACCCTGCAGGCGCCGCGGGAGGGCGAGCTCGGGGTGGTGCGGGTG
>DATLGD010000044.1:0-34409 GCA_035540755.1 Mycobacteriales bacterium
CTCCTGGCGTTGCTGCATGGCGCCAACGGCGCACGGTTGAGCATCGATGACTACATCCGTAGCAATGGCTGGAGAATTGCGGCGCACACCACGATGTGGATTATCACGATTACCTTTCTCGTCATCGGCACGATGGCGATCGTCACCTTCAATCCGGACTCGTTCCGCGAAGTGCAGGCAGTGGCAGGGAGCTGACCGATGTACCACCGATTTGACGCTCTCGTCGTTGGCGCGGGCGGCGCGGGTCTGATGGCCGGCGCACACCTCTCCGGCGTCTGCAAGACAGCCGTAATCTCGAAGCTGTACCCGCCCCGGTCGCACACCGGCGCGGCGCAGGGCGGCATCGCCGCCGCGCTCGGAAACATCGAGGAAGACCATTGGGTCTGGCACATGTTCGACACCGTCAAAGGCGGTGACTACCTCGTCGACCAGGACGCCGCCGAGGTGCTGGCCAGGGAAGCGATCGACGCCGTCCTCGAGCTGGAGCACATGGGATTGCCATTCAACCGCACGCCGGATGGCCGGATCGACCAGCGCCGCTTCGGCGGTCACACCCGCAACTTCGGCGAGGGACCGGTGCGCCGCGCCTGCTACTCAGCCGACCGCACCGGCCACATGATCCTCTACACCCTCTATCAGCAGTGCATCAAGAACGAAGTCGAGTTCTTCGACGAGTTCCACATGCTCGACCTGCTGATCACCGACAGCGGCGTCTGCAACGGCATCGTTGCCATGAACGTCCGCGACGGTGAGATTCACGTCTTCCACGCCAAGACGGTCGTGCTCGCCACCGGCGGATTCGGCCGCTGCTTCAAGATCACGTCCAACGCCATGGCGGCCACCGGCGACGGCACCGCGGTCGCCTTCCGCCGCGGGATACCGCTCGAGGACATGGAGTTCTACCAGTTCCACCCGACCGGCATTTACAAGCTCGGCATCCTGCTGACCGAGGGCGCGCGCGGCGAGGGCGGCATCCTGCGCAACGCGAGTGGTGAGCGCTTCATGGAGCGCTACGCCCCCACCATCAAGGACCTCGCACCGCGCGACATGGTGGCCCGCGCCATCTACACCGAGATCCGCCAGGGCCGCGGCTGCGGCCCCAACGGCGACCACGTGCTGCTCGACCTCACGCACCTGCCGCCGGAGCAGCTCGACGCCAAGCTCCCCGACATCACCGAGTTCGCGCGCACCTACCTCGGCATCGAGCCCTACACCGACCCGATCCCGATCCAGCCCACCGCGCACTACGCCATGGGCGGCATCCCGACCAACATCGACGCCCAGGTGCTGCGCGACAACTCGACGCCCGTGCCTGGCCTGTTCGCCGCCGGCGAGGCCGCGTGCGTGTCCGTGCACGGCGCCAACCGGCTCGGCACCAACTCGCTGCTGGACATCAACGTCTTCGGCCGGCGCGGCGGGGTGTCCGCGGCGGCTTACGCGAGCAGCGCCGACTGGGTGGAGCTGCCGGAGAACCCGGCCCGCGACGTCGAGGCGCTGCTGCAGCTGCTGCGCGACGGCGGCGGCACCGAGTCGGTCGCGGCCATCCGGCACGCCCTGCAGGAGACGATGGACGCCAACGCGTCGGTGTACCGGACCGAGGCGACGCTGAAGCAGGCCGAGGTGGACATCGCCGCGCTCAAGGAGCGCTACCTGCGCATCGGCGTCGCCGACCGCGGCAAGCGGTACAACACCGAGCTGCTCGAGGCCGTCGAGCTCGGGTTCCTGCTCGACCTCGCCGAGGTGCTCGTGGTGTCTGCCAAGGCGCGCAACGAGTCGCGCGGCGGGCACTTCCGCGAGGACTACCCGCACCGCGACGACGTCAACTTCATGCGGCACACGATGGCCTACCGGGTGGCCGGCTCCGACCCCGCCAGCAGCCTGCAGGCCGAGATCCGGCTGGACTACAAGCCCGTCGTGCAGACCCGCTACCAGCCGATGGAACGGAAGTACTGAGCATGACCGTCACCGAGGAGCGCCCCGCCGACCAGCAGTCGCCGGTCGAGGACCACCAGCGCACCGTGCGCATCAAGGTGCGCCGCTACGACCCCGAGGTCGACCCGGACGCCAACTGGCAGGTCTTCGAGGTGCCGGTCGAGAAGGGCGACCGCCTGCTCGACGCCCTGCACCAGATCAAGTGGTTCCAGGACGGCTCGCTGAGCTTCCGCCGCTCCTGCGCGCACGGGGTCTGCGGCTCGGACGCCATGCGCATCAACGGCGTCAACCGGCTGGCCTGCAAGGTGCTGGTCAAGGACCTCGGCGACGAGATCCTCGTCGAGCCCATCAAGGGGCTGCCCGTCCTCAAGGACCTCATCGTCGACATGGAGCCGTTCTTCGAGGCCTTCCGCGCCGTCAAGCCGTTCCTCATCACCGACGGCCGCGAGCCCACCCGCGAGCGGCTGCAGAGCAACGAGGACCGCGAGCGGTTCGACGACACCACCAAGTGCATCCTGTGCGCCGCCTGCACGACGTCGTGCCCGGTCTTCTGGAACGACGAGGCCTACTTCGGCCCGGCCGCGATCGTCAACGCGCACCGCTTCATCTTCGACAGCCGCGACGAGGGCGGCGAGGAGCGGCTCGAGATCCTCAACGAGAAGGAGGGTGTCTGGCGCTGCCGGACGACCTTCAACTGCACCGATGCCTGCCCGCGCGGCATCGAGGTGACCAAGGCGATCCAGGAGGTCAAGCGGGCGCTGATCTTCCGGCGTCTGTAGCGCCGACACGCGCGGTGTGGCTCCCGCCGGTGCGGGCCGCTCACCGCTAGCGTCCGGCCACCATGGGGACCTCCTGGCGCCGTGCCGCCGTGCTCGCCGGTGCGCTGTGCCTGCTCACGCCGGCCGGCAGCGCGCTTGCGGCCGGCTCGACCGACGAGCAGCGACCCCCGGCCGCCCGGGCCGTCGCTGCCGCACCGGCCGTGCCGTCCCGGCTGCCCGCCGGCCTGCAGATCGGACGGGGGGCCCCCGCGGCGCCCACCGGCCTCACCGCCACCGCCTGGCTGGTGGCCGACCTCGACACCGGTGAGGTGCTGGCGGCGCAGGACGCGCACGCCTCCCTGGCACCGGCCAGCACCCTCAAGGTGCTCACTGCGGTCTCGCTGCTGCCGGTCGTGCCGCCGGACCGCGTCGTCGTGCCCACCCAGGCCCACATCGACGTCGAGGGCAGCAAGGTCGGGCTGCTGCGCATCCCCTACCGCGCCGAGGAGCTCTACGCCTCGCTGCTCATGGTCTCCGGCAACGACGCGGCCAACGCCCTGGCCGGCGCCGCCGGCGGGCAGGAGCGGGCGGCCGCCACGATGAACGCGACGGCCGCCGCGCTCGGCGCCGCCGACACCCGCGCCGTCAACCCGCACGGGCTCGACGCGGACGGGCAGGTGAGCACCCCCTACGACCTCGCCGTGGTCGGCCGCGCCGCCCTGGCCGAGCCCGACATCGCCCGCTGGGTGTCGACCCGGCGCAGCACGATGCCTGCCGGGGACGGCCGGCCGCGCTTCGAGATCGACAACAAGAACAAGCTGCTCGGCAGCTACGAGGGCGCCCTCGGGGTGAAGAACGGCTACACCAGCCGGGCCGGGGCCAGCTTCATCGGTGCCGCCGAGCGCGACGGCCGGCGCCTGGTCGTCACGCTCATGAAGGCCGAGCCGAAGGTGTGGGCCGAGGCCGCCGTCCTGCTCGACTGGGGCTTCGCCGCCGTCGAGGCCGGCGCCGCCCCGGTGGGCGCGCTGCCGCCGCTGCGCGAGCCGGAGCCCGAGCCCGAGCCGGCCGCGGAGAGCATCGCCGCCGAGCGCACCGCCTCGCAGGCGGCGGTCCAGCTGCCGGGTCGGCAGCTGGCCAGCGCCCTGCTCGTGGCCGCCGCCGTCGTCGTGGTGCGCCCGGGCCGGCGACGGTCGTCCCGCACCGCCTGAACGTCCTCCGACCGGCCCGACGCGGGCAGGGCCGGCCGGCGGTCGTCCGTAGCCTGTCGGGGTGAGCCCTGCCCCCGCCGCCGAGCGCGCCCCCGCCTTCGTGCGGGACGGCACGACGCTGCTGCTCTACGCCTCGCTCGGCGTGTTCGGCTGCCTGCAGGTGGTGCCGGGGCTCGTGACCCCCGCCCTCCGCGCCGACCTGGGCTACGGCTACACGCTGGCCAGCCTGCACGTCACCGCCTTCGCCGGTCTCGGCGTGCTCGCCGGGCTCGCCGCCCCCGTCCTCGACCGCCGGCTCGGGCGGCGCGCCGTGCTGCTCCTCGGGCTGCTGGGCATCGCCGGCGCCACCGCCGCCCTGTCCGCCGGCCGCACCCCGCTGGCGACGCTCGCCGCGGCCGGCGTCGCCGGTCTGCTCGGTACGCTGGTCATCGTCACCGTGCAGGCCGGGCTGTCCGACCACCACGGCGAGCGGCGGGCCGTCGCGTTCGCCGAGTCGAACGTCGTCGCCAGCGTCGGGGCGACGGCGGCGCCGCTCGTCGTCGGCCTGGCCGCCGGGGTGCTCGGCTCGTGGCGATGGGGCGTGCTCGCACTGGCCGCGAGCGGGCTGCTGGTCGCCCTCGGCGCGCGCGGACGGACCGTCCCGGTGCGGGTCGTCCCGGTCGACGACAGCGGCGCCCCTACGGGGCTGCCGGCGCTCGCCCGGATCGGCGTGGGCCTCGTCTTCGCCGGCGTCGTCCTGGAGTGGACGGTGTCGTACTGGGGCGCGACCTACCTGCGGGAGGTGGTCGCGCTGGAGGAGGCGACGGCCGTCACCGCCATGGCGTTCTTCTTCGGCGCGATGCTCGCCGGCCGGGTGGCCGGCGGGGTGCTCGTGCGCCGGCGGGACCCCGCCGGGGTGGTCGCGGCCGGCCTGGTGCTCAGCGCGGCCGGCCTGGCGCTGCACGCCGTCTCGACCAGCGCGCCGGTCGCCCTGTCCGCGCTGCTGCTGCTCGGCCTCGGGATCTCGGTGCTGTTCCCGCTCGGCCTGGCCCTCGCCGTCGCGGGGGCGCCCGACCGGGCCGCGCTGGTGAGCGGTCGGTGCGTCGTCGCGGGCAGCTCCGCGGTGCTGCTGGGCCCGCTGGTCGTCGGGCAGCTGGCCGACCTCGGAGGGCTGCGCGCCGCCCTCGCCGTCCTGCCGCTGGTCGTCGCCGCAGCCGCTGGGCTGCTGGCCGCGTACGGGCGGCTGCGCTACCGGCGGAACACGCCGACCAGCGTGCGCAGCGCGTAGATCCCGACGCCGACCAGCCCAGCGCTGATCGCGGCCGCGCCGGCCTGGGCGACGCGACGGGTGGCGACCTCACCGGGCAGGGCGGCCGGAGCCGCGGCTGCGCCGGCTCCTGGCGTGGCCGCTGCAGCCCCCCCGGCGCTCCCGGCGCTCCCGGCGGCACCGCCCCGATCGCGCAGACCGGCGTCGGCCTGGGCGGAGCGGTCCTCCGGCACGCGGCCTCGGCGGGCGGCGGTGCGCGCCGGCTCCAGCCGGCTGGGCGGCCCGGACGGCTCGTCCTGCGGCGGCGTCGAGCCCTGCACGGCGGCCAGCAGCGGCGACGGTGCGCCGTCCTTCTGCACCGCCGGCGGCTCGTCGGGGTGCTCGTCGGCGAACTCGGTCGGGATGCCGGCCTTGCGCGCCTGCTCGGGGTCGGCGGTGCCCGACGGCGCGACGTCGCTGTCGTAGGGGGCGGTGACGGTCCAGGCGGCGCAGAACAGCAGCATCCGGGAGACCAGGTTGATCCAGACGAGCAGACCGACGATGACGGCGAACGTGCCGTAGAGCGGGTTCTCGGTGGTGCGCTCGATGTAGATCGCACCGACCCGCTTGAGCACCTCGAACAGCACCGCGGCGAGCAGGGCGCCCTTGAGCACGCGGCGCCAGGGCGTCTCGACCTTCGGCAGGCGGATGAACAGGTAGAGGAACAGCAGGGTGCTGGTGAAGACGGCGAGCACGGTGCCGAGCACGGTGACGAGCACGCTCGCCGGGGTGCTGCCCTCGAGCTCGACCAGGCGCAGAGCGACGTCGGTGAACGCGCCGGCGGCGGCGGACACCAGCAGCGAGAACGCCAGCGTGGCGCCGAGGCCGGCCAGGATGAGGACGTCGACGGCCTTCTTCTTCAGGAAGCTGCCGGCTCTCACGTTCTGGTGCCAGACCGTGCGCACGGCCTCGCGCAGGGCGTCGATCCAGCCGAGGCCGGAGAACAGCAGACCGGCCAGGCTGAGCAGGCCGGCGAGCCCGGCGCGCTGGTTGTCGCGCAGCAGCGTGTCGAGCTCGAGCTGCCCGGCCAGGCCAGGAGAGAAGTCGTCGACGGCGCCGATGACGGTGTCGACGGCGTCGTCGCCGAGGAACAGCGCCAGCAGGGACACCGACAGCACCAGCAGCGGGAAGAAGGACAGGAACCCGAAGAAGGTGACGGCGGCGGCGAGCCGGTCGCCGGTGTCGGCCTGGTAGCGCTGCGCGGCCCGGATCAGGTGGTCGACGGCGGGACGGCGCTCGCGCAGGCGCGCGAGAACGGCCTTCGGTGACGGCATGCGCCGTTCGCTACCCCGCCGCGGCCGCCGCGAACGTCGGCCGTGGCAGGAGCTGCCTCACCACGAGGATCAGGCCGGGGCCTCCACCGGGCCGGGCAGGCCGCCGGAGCCGAACGGGAAGTCCCGCTGCGGGCGCCAGACGTGGTCGCGTCCCTGCTCGAACAGGGTGAAGCCCCACACCGTGAAGCGCGCCTCGTAGTCGGCCAGGTCGGCGAACGCCCGGTCGAGCGTGTCCTCGCCCAGGTCGTGCGCGACGGTGACGTGCGGGTGGTACGGGAAGCCGAGCGTGCGCTGCAGCGGGCCCGAGCGCACCTGGGCCTCGACGCGCTCGCACTCGCTGATCCCCTGCACCAGCGGGACGAACACCACCGGCGACACCGGCCGGAAGGTCGCCGAGCCCCGCAGGTGCACCACGAAGGGGGTCTCGGCCGCCGCGACCCGGCGCAGGTGCTCCTCGACCTCGGGGAGGTCGTCGGTGCGCAGCGCGGTCGGCGGCAGCAGGGTGATGTGCGGCGGGATGCCGCCGGCGTTGGGGTCGCCGAGCCGGGCCCGCCAGCCCTGCAGCTCGCTGGTGTACGGCTCGGGCAGCCCGATGGCGACGCCGAAGTCGCGTCGGGCCATCAGCGGCGACGGGTCGGGGCGAGCAGCCCGACGCGCTTGCGGACCGTCGACATCGTGCGCACCACGGTGTGCCGGGCCCGGTCCGCGCCGGCGGCGAGGACGTCGTCGAGGTGGGCCTTGTCGGCGATCAGCTCGGCGTACCGCTCGCGCACCGGCGCCAGCAGCTCGACGACGGCGTCGGCGACGTCGGTCTTGAGCTCGCCGTAGCCCTTGCCCTCGTACGCCGCCTCGAGCTCGGGCACCGCCTTGCCCGTGGCGACGGACAGGATCGTGAGCAGGTTGGTGATGCCGGGCTTGTCGTCGGCGGCCCGCACCTCGCGGCCGGTGTCTGTCACGGCGCTGCGCACCTTCTTGGCGACAACCTGCGGCTCGTCGAGCACCCACACGGTGCCGGCGCCGCCGAGGCTCTTGCTCATCTTGCGGGTCGGGTCCTGCAGGTCCTTGATGCGCTCCCCCGCCCTGCCCGCGTACGGCGCCGGCAGGCTGAACGTCTGGCCGTACCGGGTGTTGAAGCGCTGCGCGAGATCGCGGGTGAGCTCGAGGTGCTGGCGCTGGTCCTCGCCGATCGGGACGGCGTCGGCCTGGTACATCAGGATGTCGGCCGCCTGGAGCACCGGGTAGGTGAACAGGCCGACGCTGGAGGGGCTGCCCTGCGCCGACTTCTCCTTGAACTGCGTCATCCGGCTGGCCTCGCCGAAGCCGGTCAGGCAGCCGAGGATCCAGCCGAGCTCGGCGTGCTCGGGCAGGTGGCTCTGGGCGAACACGGCGCTGCGCTCGGGGTCGACGCCCATGGCGAGCAGCTCGGCGACGGCCATGTGGGTGCGGCGCCGCAGCACGGCCGGCTCGGGGGTCTCGGTGAGCGCGTGCAGGTCGGCGAGGAAGAAGAAGCACTCGTTCTCGTCCTGCATCGCGGCCCAGTGCCGGACGGCGCCGACGTAGTTGCCGAGCTGGAAGCTCTCGCCGGTGGGGCGGATCCCACTCAGGACACGGGGTCGCGACATGGCCTCCATCCTTCCACCCCCCGCACTCGGCGGCGGACGGCGAGCCGCGGGGCCGGCCGCCTCTCCCCCGGCCGGGCGACCGCCGGACGGCCCCCTCCGCGCACCACCCGGAGGACGTTGGCAGGCTGGCCGACGTGTGGGACCTCGTCGTCGTCGGTGCCGGCCCGGCCGGGGCGGCCGCGGCGCTGTCCGCCCTCCAGCTGCGCCCCGACGCCCGGGTCCTCCTGCTCGACCGGGCGGCCTTCCCGCGGGACAAGTCCTGCGGCGACGGCATCGCCCCGCACGCCGTCGACGAGCTGCGCCGCCTCGGCGTCGACGACGTCCTCACCGACCGGGTGCCGGTGCACCGGCTGCGGCTGCGGACCTCCCGGGGCACCGAGGTCTCGCGACCGCTGCGCCGGCCGGACCACGTGGTGCCCCGCGAGGTGTTCGACGCCCGCCTCGTCGAGCGGGCGGTGGCGCGCGGCGCCGTCCTCGCGCAGCACACCGTGCGGCGGCTCGAGGTGCGTCACGACGCCGTCGTCCTCGACCGGGAGGTGGGCGGGCGGGTCGTCGTCGGAGCCGACGGCGCGAACGGGGTCGTGCGGCGGCTGATCGGGGCGCCGCGCCAGCCGGCAGGGGCGACCGCCGTCGCCGTCCGCGGGTACGCGGACGCGCCGCCCGGGGAGCCCGAGCAGCTGATCCTCGTCGACGAGGAGGACTGGCCGTCCTACGCCTGGTCGTTTCCCGACGGCACCGGTCGGGCGAACGTCGGCTACGGCATGCTGCTCCCGGCGCTGCGGGCCAAGGACGCCGGTGGTCGCGAGGTGCTGCACGGACGGCTCGCCGAGCTGCTCCCGGACACCGCGCCGGAGCGGCTGGTCAGCCACCACCTGCCGCTGACGACGTCGCGGCCGCGGCAGCCCGACGGTCGGGTGCTGCTCGCCGGCGACGCGATGTCCCTGATCAACCCGCTGACCGGCGAGGGCATCTACTACGCGCTGCTGTCCGGCCGCCTGGCCGGGGCGGCCGCCCTCGCCGGTGCCGGCGCGGGCGCCCTCCACCGCGCCGACCTGCGCCGCGCCCTCGGCACCCACCTGCGGCACACGTCGGCCCTTGCGCGGCTGACGCAGCACCGCGGTGTCGTCGACGCCGGCGTCGCTGCGGCGGCACGCTCGCGACGGGCGTTCGACGCCTTCGTGGAGCTCGGGCTCGGCCGCGGCCTGGTCACGCCGGCGCTGCTCGGCGCCCTCGCCGCCGAGCTCGGCCGCCGCGCCCTGCGCTGACCGTGCGTCCGTCTGGAGACACACCAGCCCCGCGGGCGGCGCCGGACGCAGCGAGCGGTCAGGCCGGCAGGGCGCCGCGCAGGACCGCGGCCTCCTTGGCGGCGAGCTTCTCGACCATGCCGGCGATGAAGCTCTCGGCCCTGCCACCGACCAGCGGCACCTTCACCGTGACCTCGCCCTCGATGACGTAGCGGCTGCCGGTCGGCGTCGGCTCGAGCCGCATGGTGCCGCCGAGGGTCGCCGGAGCACCGGGGATGTCGACGCGCCAGGTGCCGCTGCGCGTCTCCCCGTGGGGTGGCCCCCAGGCGTCGGTCTGGACGACCCGGCCGTCCTGCGGCAGGAAGCGCTCGAGGAACCCCGGGACGCCCGCGGGGAGCTCCCGCGACACGACCAGCGTGACGCCGCCGTCCGGCGTCACGTCGCGGCGGACGACGCGGCTGCCGTCGTGCAGCGCCTCGTCCTTGCGGGCTGCCCAGCTCTCGTCGGAGAGCACACCGAAGACGGTCTCCACGTCGCCGCTGGTCTGCTGCTCGCTGCGGACCGATCTGCTCATGCGTCGTCCTCCTGGGTTTGCGGGGCAGCGTCGGGATGGACCAGCGGGGTCACCCGGATGCGGGCGGCCCGGCGGCCGTCGAGCTCGGTGACCTCCAGCCGGTGGCCGTCGACCTCGACGGCGTCGCCGACGCGCGGCACGTGGCCCAGGCAGGCCATGACGTAACCGGCGAGGGTCTCGTAGGGGCCGTCCGGCAGCGTGACGCCGGTGGCCTCCGCGACCTCGTCGAGGTTGAGCAGCCCGTCGGCCTCGATCTCTCCACCGGGAAAGCGCAGCGGGTCGTCGTCGCCGGCGTCGTACTCGTCGCGGATCTCGCCGATGACCTCCTCGATGAGGTCCTCGAGCGTCGCGATGCCGGCGGTGCCGCCGTACTCGTCGACCACGATCGCCAGGTGGTGGCCCTCGCGGCGCATCTCCGACAGGGCCGGCAGGACCTTCTTCGACCCCGGCATCAGCTTCACGTCGCGGCAGACGTCGGCGACCTTGAGGCCGCGCGCCTTGGCCGGCGGCATGAACAGGTCGCGCACGTGCACGAAGCCGAGGATGTCGTCCTGCGAGTCGCGGGCGACCGGGTACCGGGAGTGCGGCTGCTCGGCGGTGACCTTCATCGCCCGCGCAACGGTCATCGACGCGTCGAGGAAGGCCACCTCGGTGCGCGGGATCATCACCTCGCGCAGCTGCCGCTCACCGGCGGCGAACACCTCGTCGATGAGCTTGCGCTCGTCGCTGGTGAGCGACTCGTGCGCCGCCACCAGCCCCCGCAGCTCGTCCTCCGTGATCGCCTCGCGCTCGGCGGTGGGGTCGCCGCCGAGCAGGCGCACCACGAGGTCGGTGCTCTTGCTCAGCAGCCAGATCACCGGTCGGACGAGGGTGGCCAGCCGGTCGACCAGCGGCGCCAGCCACTGCGCGACGGCCTCCGAGCGCTGCAGCGCCAGCCGCTTCGGCACCAGCTCGCCGAGCACCAGCGAGACGTAGGTGATGGCGAGCACCACGAGCACGAACGCCAGCCCGTCGGCGAGCCCGCGGGCCATGCCGAGGTCCTCGAAGACGTCCCCCACCGGCTCCGCGAGCCGGGACGCGCCGAACGCCGCGGACAGGAACCCGGCGAGCGTGACGCCGATCTGCACCGCGGCGAGGAACCGGTTCGGGTTGGCGAACAGCTTCTGCACCCGCTGCCCGCGCCGGCCGCGCTCGGCCATGCCCTTGACCTGGCTCTCGCGCAGCGAGACCACCGAGATCTCCGCGGCCGAGAACACCCCGCCGACGAGCGCGAAGGCCAGGACCACCAGGAGGTTGAGCAGGTTCTCGTTCACGGCGCGCCGCCCGCACGGCGACGCGCCCCGCTACTGCAGGAGCTGTCCACGGCGACCAGGGTACGGACGGGGCGGCCGGAGGTCGCCGGGCCGGTCACAGCCGCCCGGACCGCGCGAGCGGGACCAGCCGTGCGGCCAGCAGCGCCGCCAGCGCGGCCGCGACCAGGACCTGCGCGGTGCCCGTGCCCGCTCCTGCGGCGCGCGTGACGACGAACGGCGCGGCGAAGCCCAGGTAGGCGCAGGTGTAGAAGACGCCGGTCAGCGCGCCCCGTCGCGCTGCCGGGGCGAGGCGCACCACGACCGACAGCCCGCCCGCCAGCGACCACCCGCTGCCGGCGCCGAGCAGGGCCGACGCCGGCAGCAGCCAGACCCACGAGCCGGTGGCCGTGGCAACCGCCGCGAGGGCGAACCCCGCCGCGCCGCACCCGGCCGCAGCCACCGCCGTCC
This sequence comes from Mycobacteriales bacterium, assembly GCA_035540755.1. Lineage (GTDB taxonomy): Bacteria > Actinomycetota > Actinomycetes > Mycobacteriales > SCTD01 > DATLGD01. The sequence continues at coordinate 11,658 of DATLGD010000044.1, forward strand.
ACGAGCCGAGCCGGCGCTGCCACGGGGCCACCACGGCGCCGGTGCCCAGCGTCAGGCCGGCCACCACGCCGGCGGCGAGCACGCCGTCGCCCGGCAGCGGGACCAGCAGCGGCAGCGCCGCCGCCACCGTCGCCGGAAAGGCGTAGACGCAGACCGCCACCGGCGCCAGGGCGGTGATCAGCAGCAGACCGCTGCCCGGTGGCAGCACGCTCGGCGGCGCCCCCTCGGTGCCCTCGGCCGCCGCGGCCCGCCCAGGCGCCGTCTCCCGCACGTCGCGCAGGGCCACGACGGCCACGCCGACCAGCGCGGCGTGCAGCAGGTAGGGCAGCAGCAGCGGTCCGGGCAGCAGCACGGCCACGACCGCGGAGACGAACGGACCGGCCGCGAAGCCCCCGGCCAGGCAGACCGTCGCCCGGCGCCCGGCCGCGTCCTGCTCGCCGTCGAGCGCGCACAGGTCGGTCAGCCAGGCGCTGCCGGCGGTGAACACGACCCCGCTCACCAGGCCCTGCAGCAGCCGGGCGAGCAGCAGCAGCGCGTACGAGTCGGCGGCGAGCACGAAGACCAGTGAGGCCAGGCCTGCTGCGGCCGCCGCGGGCAGGACCAGCCGTCGACGGCCGAGCCGGTCCGACAGCGGCCCGGAGGCCAGCAGCGACGGCGCCAGTCCGGCGGCGTACACGCCGAACACCAGCGCCGTGGCAGGGGCCGACAGGTCGAGCCGGTCGCGGTAGAGCAGCAGCAGCGGGGTCGACACGTTCGTCCCGCAGGCGACCGCGAACAGCGCGAAGGCCGCGCGCCACCATCGGGCGCGCGACCTCCGAGCAGGTCCGGTCAGTGCCGGGTCAGAACGCGGCGAGGGCGGCGTTGAACGTCGCGCTCGGCCGCATGACCTCGTCGGTCTTGGCCTTGTCGACGTAGTAGTAGCCGCCCAGGTCGACCGGCGAGCCCTGCACCGCGCTGAGCTCGTCGACGATGGCCTGCTCGTCGGCCGCGAGCCGCTCGGCCAGCGGGGCGAACAGCTCCGCCGCCTCGCTGTCGTCGGTCTGCTCGGCGAGGGCCTGCGCCCAGTACAGGGCGAGGTAGAAGTGGCTGCCCCGGTTGTCGAGCTGGCCGACCTTGCGCTGCGGGGACTTCCCGTTCTCCAGCAGCATCGCGGTGGCCGTGTCGAGGGTGGTGCCGAGGAGCGCGGCGCGGGCGTTGTCGGTCTTGTCTCCCAAGAACTCGAACGACACCGACAGGGCCAGGAACTCGCCCAGGGAGTCCCACCGCAGGTGGTTCTCCTTCACCACCTGCTGCACGTGCTTGGGGGCCGAGCCGCCGGCGCCGGTCTCGAACAGGCCGCCGCCGTTCATGAGCGGGACGATGCTGAGCATCTTCGCGCTCGTGCCGAGCTCGAGGATCGGGAACAGGTCGGTGAGGTAGTCGCGCAGCACGTTGCCGGTGACCGAGATGGTGTCCTCGCCGCGACGAGCGCGCTCCAGGGTGTACCGGGTGGCGGCGGCCACGTCCATGACCTCGATCGTCAGGCCCTCTGTGTCCTCGTCGGCCAGGTAGGCGCGCACCTTCGTCAGCACCTGCGCGTCGTGCGCCCGGGTCTCGTCGAGCCAGAACACGGCCGGGGCGCCGGTGGCGCGGGCGCGCCGGACGGCGAGCTGCACCCAGTCGCGGATGGGGGCGTCCTTGGTCTGACAGGCCCGCCAGATGTCACCGGTGTCGACGGCGTGCTCGAGCAGCACGTTCCCGGCCTCGGTGACGACGCGCACCGTGCCGGGCGCGGGGATCTCGAAGGTCTTGTCGTGGCTGCCGTACTCCTCGGCCTTCTGCGCCATGAGACCGACGTTCGGCGTGGTGCCCATCGTGGTCGGGTCGAACGCGCCGTGCTCGCGGCAGTGCTTGACCGTCTCGTCGTACAGCGCCGCGTAGGAGCTGTCCGGGATGACGAACTTGGTGTCCTGCTGCTGGTCGTCGGCGTTCCACATCTGCCCCGAGGTGCGGATGGCGGCCGGCATCGAGGCGTCGATGATGACGTCGCTCGGCACGTGCAGGTTGGTGATGCCGCGGCTCGAGTCGACCTGGGCGAGGTCCGGACCGGTCTCGTAGGTCGCGGTGATGGCCTTCTCGATCGCCTCGCGCCTGTCGGCGGGGAGCTTCTCGAGGGCGGACAGGACGCTGGCCAGGCCGTCGTTCGGGTCGGCGCCGACGGAGGCGAGGTCGTCGCCGTACTGCTCGAAGACGTCGGCGAAGAACTGCTTCACGACGTGGCCGAAGATGATCGGGTCCGACACCTTCATCATCGTCGCCTTGAGGTGCACCGAGAAGAGCACCCCCTTGTCCCTGGCGTCGGCGATCTCGCGCCGCAGGAACTCCTCGAGGGCGGCCTTGCGCATCACCGCGGCGTCGACGATCTCCCCGGCCTGCACGGACAGGGACGGCTTGAGCACGGTGGTGGTGCCGTCGGCGCCGACGTGCTCGATCCGCAGCGTCGTTGCCTCGTCGAGCGTCACGGACGTCTCGGAGTGCCGGAAGTCGCCGTCGTCCATCGTCGCGACGTGCGAGCGGGAGTCCGAGGACCACTCCCCCATCGAGTGCGGGTTGCTGCGCACGAACCGCTTCACCGACGCCGGTGCCCGCCGGTCGGAGTTGCCCTCGCGCAGGACCGGGTTGACGGCGCTGCCCTTGACCGCGTCGTAGGCGGCGCGGGCCTGCGTGTCCTGCTCGCTCTGCGGGTTCTCCGGGTAGTCCGGGACGTCGAAGCCGGCGGCCTGCAGCTCGGTGATCGCCGCCTTGAGCTGCGGGATCGAGGCGCTGACGTTGGGCAGCTTGATGATGTTGGCCTGCGGCGTCTTGGCGAGCTCGCCGAGCTCGGCCAGCGCGTCGGGCACGTGCCCGAAGGCGGCCAGGACGCGGGCGGCCAGGGAGATGTCGCGCGTCTCGATGTCGACGCCGGCCTTGCCCGCGTAGGCCTGCAGCACCGGCAGCAGCGAGTGCGTGGCGAGCGCGGGTGCCTCGTCGGTGTAGGTGTAGATGACCTTCATCTGGGCGATCGGCATGTCGGCCATCAGATCAGGCCGAGCGACCGGACGGCGTCGCGCTCCTCGACCAGCTCCTGCACGGAGGCGTCGATCTTCCCGCGCGAGAACTCGTCGACCTCGAGGCCCTGCACGATCGTCCACTCGCCGTTCTCCGAGGTGCACGGGAACGAGGAGATGAGGCCCTCGGGGACGCCGTAGGAGCCGTCGGACGGGATCGCCGCCGAGGTCCAGTCGCCCTCGACGGTGCCGTTCACCCAGTCGAAGACGTGGTCGATGGCGGCGTTGGCGGCCGACGCCGCCGACGACGCGCCGCGTGCCTCGATGATGGCGGCCCCGCGCTTGGCGACGGTCGGGATGAACGTCTCCTTCAGCCAGCTGTCGTCGCCGACGACCTCGGCGGCGCTCCTGCCGCCGATCGTGGCCTGCGACCAGTCCGGGTACTGCGTGGCGGAGTGGTTGCCCCAGATCGTCAGCCGCTTGATCTCGCTGACCGGGCTGCCGGTCTTCTTGGCCAGCTGCGACAGCGCGCGGTTGTGGTCGAGCCGGGTCATGGCGGTGAAGCGCTCGGCCGGCACGTCCGGCGCGTGCGCCGAGGCGATGAGGGCGTTGGTGTTGGCCGGGTTGCCGACCACGAGCACCCGGACGTCGTCGGCGGCGCCGGCGTTGATCGCCTCGCCCTGCGGCCGGAAGATGCCGCCGTTGGCCTCGAGCAGGTCGCCGCGCTCCATGCCCTTGGTGCGCGGGCGGGCGCCGACGAGCAGGGCGACGTTGACGCCGTCGAACGCCGTGGTCGCGTCGTCGGTGATGTCGATGCCGGCCAGCAGCGGGAAGGCGCAGTCGTCGAGCTCCATCGCGGTGCCCTCGGCCGCCTGCAGCGCCGGCGGGATCTCCAGCAGGCGCAGGCGGACCGGGGTGTCCGGGCCGAGCAGCTGTCCGGACGCGATGCGGAACAGCAGCGCGTAGCCGATCTGACCGGCGGCGCCGGTGACGGTGACGTTGACGGGGCTCTGAGCCATGTGCGGGGGACCTCGCTGTCCTGGGGGCACTGCTTCGACCATGGGGACGGCGCCGCGACGGCGCCCGACGGCGTCAGGGTACGAGGGCCGCCGGGGCCGGGCGGAACTGCCCCCGACGGCGCTCACCACGCGCCGGCGCCCCTGCTCTGCCCAGCGGTGCCGGAGCGGTCAGGGCGCCGGCACGGACGAGGCGAGCACCACCAGGGCCGCCCCGAGACCGAGCAGCAGGGTCACGTCGAGGCGGCGGGACCGCACCGCGAGCAGGCCCGCCCGGCGGGCGGGGAGCACGAGCCGCAGGACGCCGGCGAGCAGCACCCCCGCACCCATGACGACGGCGCCGGGCCGCCACGCGCCGGCCGCGGCGACGCCCAGGCCGGCACCTCCCACGACGAGCACGGCGGCGAAGGGCAGCTGACGTCCGCGTCCGGGCACCGCGACACCGTAGTGACCGGCGCCGGAGGCCGCGGCCACCCGGTCACGGCGCGTCACCACGAGCGGGTGGCCGCAGGTCAGCGGGGTGTAGTGCCGGACCCCTCGGGTAGCCCAAGCGGCGACGCACCTGCCGCCTGTCTCGCCCTCTGGAGGACGACGCCCCGTGGACACGCCTCACCTCCGGCTGGAGGAGACCGGCGAGTGCTTCCCGCTGCGGCCGGACATCACGACGGTCGGGCGGGGCGCGGGCATCGACATCGCCCTCGAGGACCCGACGGTCAGCCGCCTGCACGCCGAGATCGTGCAGCGCGGGCCGCACTACTACGTCGCCGACCTCGGGCTGTCGGTGAACGGCACCCGGGTCAACGGGCGCCCGATCGGCCGCCGGCTGCTCGCCCAGGGCGATGTCATCACCTTCGGCGCCGCTCGCACCCGGGCCGGTGGCCTCGCCGTCACCAGCGACGACGCCGACACCGCCGAGATGCGCCGGATCGCCGCGCCGGAGCTCACCCGGCGCGAGGTGCAGGTGCTGTCGGCGCTGTGCCGTCCCGCCCTGCAGCAGGACGCGTTCGTCTCGCCGGCCACCGCCAGGGAGATCGCCGACGAGCTCGTCGTCACCGAGGCCGCGGTCAAGCAGCACCTGCTGCGCCTGTACGGCAAGTTCCACATCGACGAGGGCGTGAACCGGCGGACCCGGCTCGCCAACGAGGTGCTCAGCAGCGGCGTCGTGCGCCCGCTGCCGGTCGACCCCGCCCCGGAGCTGCGCGCGGGCTGACCGTCCGCTCGGGCCGGTCAGCCGAGCGAGCGCTCGGCCGCCTCGACGACGTTCGACAGCAGCATGGCCCGGGTCATCGGGCCGACCCCGCCTGGCATCGGCGCGAGGTGCCCGGCCACCTCGCGGACGGCGGGGTCGACGTCGCCCACCAGCCCGGACTCGGTGCGGGTGATGCCGACGTCGAGCACGGCGGCGCCGGGCCGGACCATGTCGGCGCGCACCAGGCCCGGCACGCCGGCCGCGGCGATGACGACGTCGGCCCGGCGCACCGCGGCCTCCAGGTCGCGGGTGCCGGTGTGGCACAGCGTCACCGTCGCGTTCTCCGACCGCCTCGTGAGCAGGAGCCCGATCGGGCGGCCGACGGTGACGCCGCGGCCGATGACGGTCACCTCGGCGCCTGGCAGCGTGACGTCGTAGCGGCGCAGCAGCTCCACGCAGCCGCGCGGCGTGCACGGCAGCGGGCCGTCCTCACCGAGCACCAGCCGGCCGAGGTTCATGGGGTGCAGGCCGTCGGCGTCCTTGTCCGGATCCATGGCGGCGAGGACCGCGCCGGCGTCGAGCCCCTTCGGCAGGGGCAGCTGGACGATGTAGCCGGTGCAGGCGGGGTCGGCGTTCAGCTCCGCGACGACGTCGAGCACGTCCTGCTGGCTGGCCGTGGAGGGCAGCTCGCGGCTGATGCTGGCGATGCCGACCTCGGCGCAGTCGCGGTGCTTGCCGGCGACGTAGGAGTGCGAGCCGGGATCGTCGCCGACCAGGACCGTGCCGAGCCCGGGCGTCACCCCCCGCTCGCGGAGGGCGCTCACCCGCTCGGTGAGCTCGGCGCGGATCGCCGCGCTGGTGGCCTTGCCGTCGAGGAGGGTCGCCGTCACGGGGCCGAGGGTAGTGGCGGAGGAGGACGCGGCCGTGCGTGCCGTGGTGCGAGGTCCCTCCTGCCCGGGGAACACTCCTGACGGACGCCAGGAGGCACCGTGGCGCACACCCTGCTCGTGTACGCGGCGCTGGTCGCTGCGCCGACGGCTGCCTTCGTCCTGGCCCGGCGCGGGGCCGAGTGGCTGAGCCGGTGGGGCGGGCGGGCCGTACCGCCTGCACCGCTCTCGCAGCGGCTCGCGGACCTGACCGGCCGCCTGCGCCGGCTCGACGGCCAGTTCCAGCGGCTGGAGCGCTCCGGCTCGCCCGGCGACGGGACCCGGCTGCGGGCCGTCGGGCTCGGCTACGACGACACGCTGCGCGAGTGCTGCCTGCTGCTCGACCTGCCCGACCCGGGCCCGGCGCCGCTCGCGGCCGCCGTGCGGGTGCAGGTCGAGGCCGACCTCGCGCACCGCGGGCTGGAGTGGTGAAGCGCCGTCTCAGTGCGCGAAGTGCCGGGTGCCCGTCGTGTAGAGCGGAACCCCGGCCTCGCGTGCGGCGGCGAAGACCTCCTCGTCGCGGACCGATCCGCCGGGCTGCACCACGGCCCGCACTCCGGCGTCGAGCAGCACCTGCAGGCCGTCCGGGAACGGGAAGAAGGCGTCGGAAGCGGCCACCGATCCCCGGGCCCGCTCGCCGGCACGCTCGACCGCGAGCCGGGCGGCGTCGACCCGGTTGACCTGGCCCATGCCCACGCCGACCGTGCCGCCGCCCGCGGCGAGCAGGATCGCGTTGCTCTTGACGGCGCGCACGGCCCGCCAGGCGAACGCGAGGTCCTGGAGCCCGGCCGCGTCGAGCGGCTCCCCGGTCTGCAGCGTCCACGTCGCCGGGTCGTCGCCCTCGGCGTCGATGCGGTCGCGCTGCTGCAGCAGGACGCCGCCGCTGACCGGGCGGAGCTCGACCGGCTGCGGAAGGTCCTGCTCCACCACCAGCAGGCGGATCGAGGGCTTCCTCGACAGCAGCTCGACGACGCCGTCCTCGTAGCCCGGGGCGAGCACGACCTCGGTGAAGACGTCGGCCACCTGCTCGGCCATCGCGACCGACACCGGCACGTTCGTGGCGATGACGCCGCCGAAGGCGCTCACCGGGTCGCAGGCGTGCGCGCGCCGGTGCGCCTCGGCGACGTCGGCGCCGATTCCGATGCCGCAGGGGTTCGCGTGCTTGATCACGGCCACCGTCGGCTGGTCGCCGTGGTCGTGCGCGGCCCGCCAGGCGGCGTCGCCGTCGACGTAGTTGTTGTAGGACATCTGCTTGCCGTGCAGCTGGCGCGCGCCGGCGAGGCCGCCCCGCCGGTCGCCGTAGAGGGCCGCCGACTGGTGCGGGTTCTCGCCGTAGCGCAGGACGCCCAGGCGCTCCCAGCTCGCGCCGATCCAGGTCGGGAACCGCTCGCCGCCGACCTGGCCGCCCAGCCACGAGGCGACGGCGATGTCGTACGACGCGGTGTGCCGGAACGCCTCGAGCGCGAGGCGCTGCCGCTGCGCGAGAGTCGTGCCGCCGTCGCTGACGGCGTCGAGCACCTCGGCGTAGCGCTCAGGGCTGACGACGACCGCGACGCTGGCGTGGTTCTTCGCCGCCGCCCGCACCATCGTCGGTCCGCCGATGTCGATCTGCTCCACGCACTCGTCCGGCGACGCACCGCTCGCGACCGTCGCCTCGAACGGGTAGAGGTTGACCACGACGAGGTCGAACGGCGCGATGCCGAGCTCCTCGAGCTGACGCACGTGGTCGGGCAGCCGCCGGTCGGCGAGGACGCCGGCGTGCACGGCCGGGTGCAGCGTCTTGACCCGGCCGTCCAGGCACTCCGGGAAGCCGGTGACCTCGTCGACGGGGGTGACGGCGACGCCGGCGTCGCGCAGCCGCGCCGCCGTCGAACCGGTGGAGACGATTTCGACGCCCGCCTCGGCGAGCGCTCGGCCGAGCTCCTCCAGGCCGGTCTTGTCGTAGACGCTGACGAGCGCGCGCTGGATCGCGATCGGATCGGTCACAGGACGACGGTCCTCCCCTTGACGGTCCACCCTCCGCGGGCGAGCCGTCCGACGGTCTCGACGTAGAGCGGCTGCTCGACGTCCTGGATGCGGGCGTGCAGGGCCTGCTCGGTGTCGCCCGGCTCCACCGGCACCGCGGCCTGGGCCACGACCGGCCCGGTGTCGACGCCGTCGTCGACCAGGTGAACGGTCACCCCCGTCACCTTGACGCCGTACGCCAGCGCCTCGCGGACGGCGTGCGCCCCGGGGAAGGCCGGCAGCAGCGCCGGGTGGGTGTTGACGACGCGCTGCGGGAACCGCTCGAGCACCGGGCGGCCGAGGATCCGCATGAAGCCCGCGCAGACCACGAGGTCGGGCTCGTGCCGAAGCAGCTCGTCGGCCAGTGCCAGGTCCCAGGCCTGTCGGTCCGGGTGGTCGGCCAGGCGCACCGTGAACGCCTCGACACCGGCGGCGAGGGCCCGGTCGAGCGCCCGGACGCCGTCCCGGTCGGTGCCGACGGCGACGACGTCCGCGCCGTACCCCGGGTCGGCGGCGGCGTCGAGCAGGGCCTGCAGGGTGCGCCCCTCGCCCGAGGCGAGGACGACGAGGCGCGCGGGCAGGAGGTCCTCCGAAGTGGCGAGGCGCGGGCGGCTGACACCGCGCGGCGGCGCGAGCGTACCGTCGTCCGGTACGCGCACGACGGCGTCGCCGGCCGACCCACGACGAACAGGGAGATCCGATGAGCACTCCGCCAGCCGACCCGTACGGCGCTCAGGGCGAGCCGTTCCGCGAGCCCGGGCCGCACCCGGCGGGGGGCGCACCGGCCGCCGGGTACGGCGCGGGCCACCGTGGTCCCATGAAGAACGGCCTCGGCATCGCCGCCCTCGTCGTCGGCGTGCTCTCGCTGCCCGCCGCCTTCACCATCATCGGCGGGGTCGTGCTCGGCCTGCTGGCGATCGTCCTCGGTCTGGTGGGCCGCGGTCGCGCCAAGCGGGGAGAGGCCGACAACGGCGGCATGGCGCTGGCCGGGGTCGTCCTGGGTGCGCTGGGAGTCGTCCTCTCCGTCGTCCTGGTCGCCGCGGGTGTGGCCCTGTTCAACAGCCAGGGCGGGCAGGATCTCGTCGACTGCCTCGCCGAGGCCGGGAACGACCAGGCTGCGGTCGAGCAGTGCCAGCGCCAGTTCGAGGAGGGCTTCGGCCAGTAGGCGTCCATGCCGGCCCGGTCGTCGCCCGGGTCCGCGGCCGGCTCGGGCACCGGTCGCGCTCGTGCGCCCCGTCCCCCCGCAGCGCGCCGGCAGGGGGCAGGATGGCCCGACCGGACGACGGCACGCGCACCTGACCGCCTGCTCCCGGTCGTCCCCCACCACGCACGAGAGGCCTGCACCGTGACCAACCCTCAGGACCCGTACGGCAGCCCCGGGAGCGACCCCTCGCAGCAGCCGCCTCAGGGCGAGCAGCCGGGGTACGGACAGCAGCCTGGGTACGGACAGCAGCCTGGGTACGGGCAGCAGCCTGGGTACGGGCAGCAGCCGGGGTACGGCCAGCCGCCGCAGCAGGGCGGGTACGGGCAGCCGCCGGGCTACGGGCAGCCGCCCGCGTACGGGCAGCAGCCCGGGTACGGCCAGCCGCCGCAGCAGGGGGGCTTCGGCGCGCCGCCCCCCGGGTGGGGTCAGCAGCCGCAGAAGACCGGTACCAACGGACTCGCCATCGCGGCCCTCATCACGGCGTTCCTGTGCTGGCCGGTGGGCCTCGGTCTCGGCATCGCCGCGAAGAGCCAGATCAAGAGGACCGGTCAGAGCGGGGACGGGCTGGCCACCGCCGGCATCGTCATTGCCGTGCTGAACGCCCTGCTCAGCGTCTACCTGGTGAGCACCGGGAACTTCGCCACCGCTCCGTGAGTCCGGCGTGAGCACGTCCCCGCCACCGGTGCAGGCGTCCGCGCCTGCACCGGTGGCGGCCGTCGTGCTGCGGCGGGTGGCGGTGCGTGCCGCTGCGGCCGCAGCCACCGCGCTGTTCCTCGCTGCGCTGGTGCTCCCGTGGCGCCCGCCGACCCTGTGCATGCTGCGCGGGCTCACCGGCATCCCCTGTCCGTTCTGCGGCGGCACGACCGCGATGGTCGAGCTCGGTCGGGGGCATCCGCTGGCCGCACTGGCTGCCTCGCCGCTGGCGGCGCTCGGCGCGCCCGCCTGGGTGCTGTGGCCCGCCGTCGAGCGCCGGGCCCGCGCCCTGCTCGCCGCCGCCGGCCGACGACGCGCGCTCGTGGCGCTGCTCGTCGTCCTCGGCCTGTCCTGGGCCTGGCAGCTGCAGCGCTACCTCGGCTGAGCTCGGCAGGAGCCGAGCGGTCTCGCGGACGGCAGCCGCCACCGGCCTGCGCATCCGGCCAGTGACGGCTGCGGGACGGACCGCGGTCACGGCTGCTGGTCGGGAATCCAGCCGTTCTCGTTGATCAGGCGGCCGTCGCGCAGCAGGAGGGTGCGGTGGCCGTCGTGGACGTCGTGGTGGCACCAGTCGCAGACGCCGAGCAGGTCTTTCAGGGTGGTGCGGCGGGTCTTCCACCAGGGTTCGACGTGGTGCGGGATGGTCCAGGGGTTGGGGCAGGCGTTGATGCCGCAGAGCAGGCCCTGTCGGGCGTGCAGGGCGCGGCGTTCACGGGCGGTGGCGTGTCGGTGGGTGCCGCTGGCGCCGAGGGGGTTGCCGGCGGCGTCCAGGAGCACGGCGGACAGCGGGCTGCCGCAGCCCAGGCGGCGCAGTGCCGCGGTGGACAGCGGCAGAGGGCCGTCGGGGCCGTTGAGGGTGCCCGGGAGCACCCCGGCGACGCCGTGGAGGGCGTCGAGGGTGGTGGTGATGGTGAAGGCGAACGGGTGCAGGGCGCCCCGGCCGTGGCCGCGGGAGGCGGCGGCATCGCGGATCAGGGCCATGAACGCCTGGTAGCGCAGCAGCTGGGTGGTCGGAGGGCCGCCGCGGTCGACCGGCGGGGAGCCGCTGTCCGGAGCCCGGTCCCAGGGTGGCGGCAGCCCTTTCTGCGGTGCCCGGCCCGGGCCGGCCGCGCCGAAGAAGACCTCGGCGCCGGCGCCGGTGACGGCGTCGGTGTCGGTGTCGGCGTCGGCGCGGGCATCGGTGTCGTTCCGGGGATCGTTGCCGCGCGGCGGTGCGGTGTGCTGGGCGGAGCCGGTCGGCGGGTCGGACTCGGGCGGCGCCTGGTCATGCTGGGCGACGGCCGGCTCGTCCGCGTCGTGGTGGTCGACGTCGGAGTCGGCGTCGTCGGCGCCCGCGTCGTCAGGGCCCGCGTCGTCAGGGTCGGCGGCAGCTTCGTGGTCGTGGGCGGCGGCGCCCTCGTGGGCGTGGGCGGCGGCGCGGGCCAGGGCGGCGGCCGCGGCGTCGATGGCGGCTTCGCGGGTGTGCATCTCGGCGGCCAGGATCAGGCCGTCTTCGTCGGTCAGGTCGGCTTCGAGCCGGTAGCCGGGGGTGAAGCGCTTCTTGACCAGCCGCCAGGAGCGGGCGTCGTCGGTGTGCTGCTCCCGGTCGGCGACGGCTTCGGGCTGCAGCGCGTCGACCAGTCGGTCCAGCGCGGCTCCGAGCTGGCTGGGGGGCAGTGCGGCGGCCAGCAGGACGAACGCCGGTTCGAGCCGCTGCGCCGGCGCGGCGCTGACGTCCTGGAGTGCGGCAGCCACGACCTGGTCCAGCTCGGCGGCCAGGGCCTGCTGGGCAGGGGTGCGCCGGTCGGCGGTCAACGGTCCGCCGGCGGCGGCATCCAGGGTGTCGGGCAGGCCGTGGGCCAGCACCCCGTTCATCTGGTGCTCGGGCAGCTGCTCGGGGACCCGCTCGAGCGTCACGCAGACCTCGGTGGCCGCGGCCACCCCGACCCGGCCGGCGGCCAGCGCCGCCGCGACCTGGCCGTGGCGGCGCAGCCGGCGAGCCAGCGCCAGCTGCCCGCGGTCGCCGGTGACGCTCTGCCGCAGCCAGGACCGGGTCGACCCGGCGCTGGCCTGGGCGAACAGCTCCCGGCTGTCCACGTCGGCCACCGCCGCGAGCAGCCCGGCCTGCAGCCGCTCGCTGAGCGCCAGCAGCGCCGCCGCCCGCTCCACCGCCACCGGCGCCGGCAGCCCGACCGGGTCCTGCGCCAGCACCGCCTCCACGGCTGCAGCCAGCGCCATCACGTCCGCGGTCAGCACCGGCGCAGGCACCGGCTCAGGCACCGGCTCGAGCACCGGCTCGGGCGCGGGCTGACGCCGGTGCAGACCGGCCGGGTCGACCTCGACCTCGGCTCGCATCAGCGCGACCAGCCCGGTGGCCAACTCCTGCTCCAGGACCGACAGCGGCCGGCCGCCAGCGTCCAGGACGGTCACCGCTCAGCACCCCCAGCCAGTCGAACGTATGTTCGAAAGCGTACCGCGCAACTGCCTGTTCCGCAAGCGATCGGGCCTCGGATCTGGAGGAGGAATCGCCAAAAAGCGGCGGCGCACGAGTTGATCTTCGCAGCCGGCGCGTCCTCCCGGCGGGCCGCCGTCGCGGGCGTCAGCCGCGCCGGCGGCAGGCCAGGGCGAGCGCGACACCCGCCCCCGCGGCGATCTCCACCGACAGCAGCGGCGCCACCTGCCACGCCGACGGCCCGACCGTCGCCAGGTGCCCACCGCCGAGCGGCCCGCCGGAGAGCGCCAGCAGCACACCGGCCACCGCCCCGGCCAGCACGCCGCACCCGAGGGCGTCGCGCGCCGCACCTGCCCAGGAGGCCGGCAGACGACGGCGGGCGATCAGCACCCCGCCGACCGCCCCCGCCAGCACGGGAACGGCCAGGCAGAGCACACCCAGCCAGGTCGGCGGCGGGCCCGCGGGCAGGGCGGCCAGCAGCGGCAGCGCGGGGACCGGGCCGAGCTCGACCGCGAACGGGCGGACCGTCGTGCCCGTGCCGAGGGCGAACCCAGGGCCGGCGAACCACGCCACCACCCACAGCACCGCGTTGGGAGCGAGGGCGGCGCCGGCGGCGGTGAGCCCGAGACCGCCGACGGCGCCGGGCTCGGTGCTGTCGGCGAGCTCCACCGCGGTGCCGCCGTCCAGGGCGAGCGCCACGGCGACGACGAGGGCCGCGGCGGCGCACAGGGCGACGAGCGCGCCTGCGGCTCCGGCGGCGCACAGCCGCACCCGGGCGGGCAGCCGGGGCGGCGTGCCGGGTCGACGACCGGCGTGCACCCCCCACGCGGTGCCCGCGGCGGCGAGGACGAGGGCCGACCCGGCCGCCACGAGTGGCAGCGGGCGCAACGCGTCGCTCTCGGCCGGCACGGTGAGGAGCCCGGCGACGACGGCGTACGGCACCGCGAGCGCGAGACCGGTGCGCAGGGTCGAGCGCTCCGGCCGGTCCTCGGCGAGCCGCTGCCCCGCCCGCCGGCACAGCACCAGGGGCAGCAGGACCAGGCCGAGGGGCGTGAGGCCGAGCCGGCCGTCCGGCAGCTCGAGCCAGGCGCCGTGCGCCACCAGCCACAGCTGCCCGACGGCGCGCAGCGCGTCGGCGGCGCTGGTGCCCGATCGGTCCTCGGCCCACCACACCAGCAGGACCGGGACGCCCAGGAGCAGCAGCCCGCGGACCGCGACCCCCAGGGCGGCGACCGCCGCCTCCAGCAGCAGGGTGCGGTCCGGCGCGGCCGCGGCCGGGGGCCGGGCGGAAGGACGGGAGAGGGTCTCGGTCATGACCGTCCGACTCTGACAGCCGGGACCGGTCCGGCCGCGGCGGCGCGCCGCCGTGCGGCAGCCGGAAGCACGACGGCCCCCGTGCCGAGCGCTGACGCGTCGGGGCGGGGGCCGTCGGGCTGGACTCAGCTCTTCTGCATGATCTCCCGCATGAGCGCCGCCGTCGCAGACGGCGTCTTGCCGACCTTGACGCCGGCTGCCTCGAGCGCGTCCTGCTTGGCCTGGGCGGTGCCCGAGGAGCCGGACACGATCGCGCCGGCGTGGCCCATGGTCTTGCCCTCGGGCGCGGTGAAGCCCGCGACGTACCCGACGACCGGCTTGGTGACGTGAGCCTTGATGTAGTCGGCCGCGCGCTCCTCGGCGTCCCCGCCGATCTCGCCGATCATGACGATCGCGTCGGTCTCGTCGTCCTCCTCGAAGGCCTGGAGGCAGTCGATGTGCGTCGTGCCGATGACCGGGTCACCGCCGATGCCCACTGCCGTCGAGAAGCCGAAGTCGCGCAGCTCGTACATCATCTGGTAGGTCAGCGTGCCGCTCTTGCTGACCAGGCCGATCCTGCCGGCATCCGGCGCGATGGTGGCCGGGATGATGCCGGCGTTGGACCTGCCGGGGCTGATCAGGCCGGGGCAGTTCGGGCCGATGATCCGGGTCTTCTGCCCGGCGTCGGCCCCCTTGTCGACCGCGTACTGCCAGAACCAGGCCGAGTCCTGCACCGGGATGCCCTCGGTGATGACGACGGCGAGCGGGATCTGCGCGTCGATCGCCTCGACGACCGCGCCCTTGGCGAACGCCGGCGGGACGAACAGCACCGAGACGTCGGCGCCGGTCTTCTCCATGGCCTCGGCGACGCCGCCGAACACCGGCACGCCCGTGCCGTCGACGTCAACGGTCGTGCCGGCCTTCTTCGGGTTGACGCCGCCGACCACGTTCGTGCCTGAGGCGATCATGCGCCGGGTGTGCTTCATGCCCTCGGAGCCGGTCATGCCCTGGACGATGACCCTGCTGCTGCCGGTGAGGAAGATCGCCATCGTCAGGCCCCCTTGTTCGCGAGCTCGGCGGCCTTGCCGGCCGCGCCGTCCATGGTGTCGACGACGGTCACCAGCGGGTGGTCGGCCTCGTCCAGGATCCGCCGGCCCTCCTCGACGTTGTTGCCGTCCAGGCGCACGACCAGCGGCTTGGTCGCGCTGTCGCCCAGCATCTCGAGCGCCTGCACGATGCCGTTCGCGACGGCGTCGCAGGCGGTGATGCCGCCGAAGACGTTGACGAACACCGAGCGGACGTCCGGGTCGCCGATGATGATCTCGAGCCCGTCGGCCATGACCTGCGCCGAGGCGCCGCCGCCGATGTCGAGGAAGTTGGCCGGCTTGACGCCGCCGTGCTCCTCGCCCGCATAGGCGACGACGTCGAGGGTGCTCATGACCAGGCCCGCGCCGTTGCCGATGATGCCGACCGAGCCGTCGAGCTTGACGTAGTTGAGGCCCTTGGCCTTGGCCCGGCCCTCGAGGTCGTCCTCCTCCACCGGGTCGGCGTAGGTCTCGAAGACGTCCTTGTGCCGGAATTCGGCGTTGCCGTCGAGGGTGACCTTGCCGTCGAGGGCGAGAACCGTGCCGTCCGGCGTCTTGGCGAGCGGGTTGACCTCGACGAGCGTGGCCTCCTCCTCGACGAAGACCTTCCACAGCGCGACGAGCACGTCGACGATCTGGTCCCGGACGTCGGCCGGCATGTTCGCCTGCTCGACGATCTCGCGGGCCTTGGCCTCGTCGACGCCCTTCACCGCGTCGACCGGCACCTTGGCGAGCGCCTCGGGCCGCTCGACCGCGAGCTGCTCGATCTCGACGCCGCCCTCGGCACTCGCCATGGCGAGGTAGGAGCGGTTCGCCCGGTCGAGCAGGAAGGAGACGTAGTACTCCTCCGCGATGTCGCTGGCCTCGGTGACGAGGACCTTGTGCACGGTGTGGCCCTTGATGTCGAGGCCGAGGATCGCCTGCGCCTTCTCCACCGCCTCGTCCGGCGTGTCGGCCAGCTTCACGCCGCCGGCCTTGCCGCGGCCGCCGGTCTTCACCTGCGCCTTGACGACGACCTGCTTGCCGATGCGCTCGGCGACGCCGCGCGCGGCGTCCGCGCTGTCGACCGTCTCGCCGGGCAGCACGGGCACGCCGTGCTTGGCGAAGAGCTCCTTCGCCTGGTACTCCATGAGATCCACGAGGGGTCCTGTCTGCTCGTCGTCGAACGTCGACGGGACGAACGCGCACGGCGTCGCCGGCGGTGTTGGGGTCGCACGGAGGGTAGCCAGCCGGCCGGACCCCGTCCGAACCGGCCCGTCCGGCGCGCACAGGGCGGTGCGATGGGTCACACTGATCCGCCGCCGGACGTGCGTGCCGCGGCCGGGCCGATCCGCTGCCCGCACGACGTCCCGTCCGAGGAGCTCCCGGTGCGCCGCTCTGCCCGCCTGTCCGCCGCCCTCGCGGCCGTCGTCCTGGTGCTGGTCCCCGCGCCGCCGGTCGCGGCCGAGGAGGTCGAGGTGACGTCGGGAACGGCGTCGGTCGTCAACGGTCCGGCCGGCAGCCCGGAGATCGAGCTGGAGTACGACCTGTACCTGCCGGAGGGCGCCTCGGCCGAGGACCCGCGGCCGGCGGTCGTCATGACGAACGGCTTCGGCCTGGACAAGGGCGCAGCCGAGGTCACCTCCATGTCGTCGTTCCTCGCCCGCAACGGCTACGTCGTGCTGGCCTACACCGCCGCCGGCTTCAGCGGCTCCGGCGGCTGCATCACCCTGCAGTCGATCGACCGGGACGCGATCGGCACGCAGCAGCTCGTGGACGAGGTGCTCGACGTCCGCGACGACGTCCTGCGCGACGCCGACGGCGAGCTGGTGCTCGGCACGGTCGGCGGCTCCTACGGCGGCGGCTGGCAGCTGCCGTTCGCGGCCCTCGACGAGCGGGTGAAGGCCGCCGCCCCAGGCCGCACCTGGCAGTCGCTGCGGTACGCGCTCAACCCGAACAACCGAGTGGTTCCCGGCGACGCGACCCGCTTCGCCCACCCGCTGAACGAGCAGGGCGTGTTCAAGCTGCAGTGGACATCGCTGTTCTTCGCCGCCGGCAACGGCGAGCCGGTCGGCGGCATCCCGCCGACGCCGACGCCGCCACGCACCGCCTGCACCGAGTACAAGCTCGCCACCGCCGACCCGGCCGAGGTGGCTGGAGCGGCCTGCACCGGCTACCTCGCCGAGCTGTGCGCCCTCTACGCCCGCATCGTCACCACCGGCGACACCACCGCAGCCGACCGCCAGCTGCTCGACCGGGCGTCCGGCGCGACGTTCCTCGAGGAGCTCGGCGCCCGCCGGCTGCCGGTGCTGCTCGTGCAGGGCCAGCGCGACACCCTCTTCAACCCCAACGACGCGCTGACCGCCTACACCGCCCTGCGGACGGCCGGCTCACCGGTGGAGATGGTCTGGAACTGGGGCGGTCACGGCGGCTACAACAGCCGACCCGGCGAGTGCGAGGTCTACGGCGGCGGCACCGGCGCGCCCGACCCCAGCCCGACCGGCGAGGGCCTCGAGGACTGCTACCTGACCGCCCGCACGCTCGACTTCTTCGACCGGCACCTGCGCGGCGAGCCGGGCAGCGCGCCGGGCTTCGCCTGGTACCGCGACGCGGCCCCGTTCGCCGAGGGCGCCGACGGCGACGTCGCGGCCGACGAGCAGTACGGCACCGCGGCGGCCTACCCCGCGATGCCGTCGACGGCCTTCGCGCTGTCGGGCAGCGACAGCCTCGTGCCGCCCGGCGGCGACGCCGCAGCCGGCTCCGTGCGGCTGGTCAACCCGCCCGGCGGGCAGCCGTCGTCGTACAGCGAGACCTCGAACTTCACCGGGCCCTCGAGCAACCCGCGCGACCCGCGCCCGCCCTACGACCTGCCCGGCCAGTCGGCGTCGTTCACCAGCGCGCCGTTCGCCGAGGCGGTCGAGTCGGTCGGGGTCCCGACCGCGCGGCTGCAGCTGTCGCACGCCGCACCGACCGACCTCGTGCTGTTCGGCAAGGTCTACGACGTCGCGCCGGACGGCACCGCCGAGCTGGTGCACCGGCTGGTGTCCCCGGTGCGGGTGCCGACCGCCGCGCTCGGCGAGCCGGTGGAGATGAACCTGGTCGGCTTCGCGCACCGGTTCGAGGCCGGGCACTCGGTGCGCTTCACCGTCACGACCACCGACATGGCCTACCGCAACAACCCCGTGCCGGACGTCGTCACGCTCGCGACCGGCCCCGGGTCGACGTTCTCCCTGCCGCTTCCGGCTGGCGCGACAGCGCCGCCTCCGGCGGCTCCGACCGACCCGGGCGCCGGTGCGGGAGCGACCCCGCCGGCACAGGCGCGAGGACAGCTGCCGGCGACCGGCGCCGGCGCCGTGCTGCCGCTGGCCGCGGTGCTGCTGCTCGCCGGCGCGGTCGCGGCGCGGCGGACCCGGGGCTGAGCCGGCCGCCGCCGCTCGCTCAGGCCGGCTGGGCCTGCCCGACGTTCTCGCGGACCCAGTCCACGATCGACTGGGTCGTGGCTCCGGGCGTGAAGATCTTGGCGACGCCGAGCTTCTCGAGCTCGGGGATGTCGTCCACCGGGATGATGCCTCCGCCGAAGACGACGACGTCGTCGGCGCCGCGCTCGGCCAGCAGCTGCATCACCCGCGTGAACAGCGTCATGTGCGCGCCGGACAGCACCGACAGGCCGACGCAGTCCGCGTCCTCCTGGATGGTCGTCTCGACGATCTGCTCGGGCGTCTGGTGCAGGCCGGTGTAGACGACCTCCATGCCGGCGTCGCGCAGCGCGCGGGCGACCACCTTCGCCCCCCGGTCGTGGCCGTCCAGGCCGGGCTTGGCGACGACGACGCGCAGACGCGGTGCGGGCGAGCTCACGGGACCTCCTGCGACGACCGGCTGCATCAGGGACAGACCGCGGTCGGAGAGTACGCGCCCCGTGACCTCCGCCTCCTCCGCACCTCCGCGAGAACGGCCCGCCCGAGCCTCTCCCGTTGCCCGGCCGTGTCTGGGACCGGCCCTCGTGCCCCTTCGTGACCGCATCGTTCTGTGAGACCGGTCACCAGAAGGGCGGGGCGGGGGCTAGCGTCGCCGGCAGAAGCCCTGCCCCGTTTCTGCTCCGGCACAGGAGGTGCGTGTGCGCGACCCGCGCCCTGCGCTCGCCGAGATCGGCCGCCGCACGGGCTCCACGGTCGGCCGGGGGGTGCGCACGGTGTGCAGTCCGACCGGCCTGCGGGGCGCCGGCCAGGAGATCGTCTGGGTCGTCGCGCACACGGCGATGTACCCGCTGGGCATGTTCAGCGAGAAGGCCCGGGCCGTCACCCGCGAGTCGGCCGAGCGCTTCACCCTCGACGACCTGCCGCCGGTGCAGCGCGGGCTGCTGCTCGGCGACGTCGTCGCGGCGGGCACGCCGATCCTGCTCGTGCACGGGCTGATCGACAACCGCTCGGTCTTCACCCTCCTGCGCCGGGCCCTGCAGCGCCGCGGCTTCGGCCGCATCCTCGCGCTCAACTACTCGCCGTTCACCCAGGACGTGCGCGCCGCGGCAGCCCGGCTGGCCCGCTTGGTCGAGCGCACCTGTGAGGAGACCGGCTACGAGCGGGTGCACGTCGTGGGGCACTCCCTCGGCGGCGTGGTGGCGCGCTACTACGTGCAGCGCATGGGCGGCGACGCCCGGGTGCACACGCTCGTCACGCTGGGCAGCCCGCACAGCGGCACGCACGCGGCCTACCTGCTGCCGCAGCGGCTGGTGCGCCAGCTGCGTCCGGGATCGGCGCTGATGGCCGAGCTGGCCGCCCCGGCCGGGGCGTGCCGCACCCGCTTCGTCGCCTTCTGGAGCGACCTCGACCAGCTCATCGTCCCGAAGCAGGCCGCGCGCATCGACCACCCCGACCTGTCGGCGCGCAACGTCCTGCTGCGGGGGGTGGGACACATGTCGCTGCCCATCTCCGGGCGGGTCGTGCACGAGATCGCCATGCTGCTGGCCCACCTCGACGAGGACGGCACGACGCTGCAGGCCGGCGTCACCCCGCTCGGCGCCTCCCTCCCGCCGCCGCCTGCGGCGGCCCCGGCTCCCCACGGCACGCGGGGGCGCGAGGACGCGTCCACGGCCTGACCCGCCGTGCCAGCAGAGCGCGAGACGGCTCCCCGCCCGCCCGGCAGGTGACGACGGTCGCGTCGTCGAACCGTCACCCCGTCGTCATACCGGGCGACGAAACCCCTACACTGATCGCAGTGGTCGCCCGTCGGCTGCGCTCAGGATGTGGACAAGCCACCCCCTTGCGCGCCCCATCGGACGATCGGATAACGTACTGGTAACAGCGTCGCCGTCCAGCTCCGGCAGGACGGCGGGCTGAGCACCCAGGTCGAGCCGCTCGCGGCCGGCCGCCAGGCCCCACGAGGGGCCTGGACGGTGCTGCCCGCGCCACGTCCGCCGCGCCTGCGCGGTACCTGACCCTGCACCCGGATACGACGGAGAGACGCTTGCCTCCCCTGTACGCCCGGCCTCGCCACGCCGCTCCTCGCGACTCCGCGAAGATCCGCGCGGCCCTGGTTCCCGCCGTCCTGCTCGCCTCCACCGGCAGCGCCCTCGGCGGCCTGGCCGCCGGCGCCTCTGCCGACGACGGCGTTCCCCACGCCACGCAGGCCGCGGCCAGCACGATCGAGTTCGACGAGGAGGCCTTCCTCGCCGAGCGCAACCTGGCGCTGGAGCAGGCCGAGAACCGCGCCACCCGCTCCCGCCTGCAGGCCGAGGCCCGCGCCGCCGAGGCCGCCCGGCTGGCCGAGGAGGCGCGCCTCGCCGAGGAGGCCCGGCTCGCCGAGGAGGCGCGCAAGGCCGAGGAGGCCCGCCAGGCCGAGGAGGCCGCGGCGAAGGCTGCGGCCGAGGCCGCCGCCGCGCCGAAGTACGCCCGTCCCGGCGTCGGCCGCCTGACCTCCGGCTTCGGCAGCCGCTGGGGCCGCCTGCACGCCGGCATCGACCTGGCCGCCGGCACCGGCAGCCCGATCCGGGCCGCTGCGGCGGGAACGGTCGAGTCGGCCCGCAACGAGGGCGGCTACGGCAAGTGCATCCGGATCCGGCACGCCGACGGCACCCAGACCGTGTACGCGCACCTGTCGGCCTTCACCGTCAACCCCGGCCAGAAGGTCTCTGCCGGCGAGCAGATCGGCCGCGAGGGCAACACCGGCGCCAGCACCGGCCCGCACCTGCACTTCGAGGTCCGCGTCGGCGGCAACCCGGTCAACCCGCTCACCTGGCTGCAGGCCCGCGGCGTCAAGATCTGAGCTCAGCTCCTCGAGAGCCCAGCACGCCCCGGGAGCCCGGTCGCCGCACGCGACCGGGCTCTCGCGCGTCTACAGCTTCTCGAGCGGCGCGTAGCGCAGCAGCAGCCACTTCACGCCCGCGTCCCCGCCGAAGTCGACCTCGGCCTGCAGGCCGTCACCGGCGCCACGAGTCGCGGTGACCGTGCCCATCCCGAAGGAGTCGTGCAGCACCCGGTCGCCGACGGTGAGGTCCGGGACCGCGCGCAGCCCCGGACCGGCCGAGCGCCCGCGCGCGGTGCCGGTGAGCCGGTCCGCGGCACGCGACAGCGACGGCGGCGGAGCCGACACGCTGGACTCGAGCCGCCGCCAGTCGACCAGCTCGGCCGGCACCTCGTCGAGGAAGCGCGACGGCGGGTTGTACGACGTCTGACCCCAGGCACTGCGCAGGTGCGCGCGGGACAGGTACAGCCGCTGCCGGGCCCGGGTGATGCCGACGTAGGCCAGCCGGCGCTCCTCCTGCAGCTCCCTCTCGTCGCCCAGGGTGCGCAGGTGCGGGAAGACGCCGTCCTCGAGGCCGGTGAGGAACACCACCGGGTACTCGAGGCCCTTCGCGGCGTGCAGCGTCATGAGCGTGACGACGCCGTCGCCCTCGCCGGGCACGGTGTCGGCGTCGGCCACCAGCGACACCTGCTCGAGGAACTCGCCGACGCCCCCGTCGGGCACCCGCTCGTTGAACTCGCGGGCGACGCCCACGAGCTCGGAGAGGTTCTCGACCCGGCTCTCGTCCTGCGGGTCGACGCTCGCGGCCAGCTCGGCGAGGTAGCCGGTGCGGTCGAGCACAGCCTCCAGCACCTCGGCCGGCGGCATGCCGCCGACGACGAGCGCGCGCAGCTCGTCCATCAGGTCGGCGAAGCCGCGGACGGCGCCCGCCGAGCGGGCCGCCATGCCCGGCACCTCCTCGCACCGCGAGACCGCGTCGGCGAAGCCGATCCGCTCCCGCGACGCGAAGGCCTCCAGGCATGCCTCGGCCCGGTCGCCGATGCCGCGGCGCGGGGTGTTGAGGATGCGGCGCAGGTTGACGACGTCGGCCGGGTTGGACAGCACGCGCAGGTAGGCCAGGGCGTCCTTGACCTCCTTGCGCTCGTAGAAGCGCACCCCGCCGACCACCCGGTAGGGCAGGCCGACCCGGAGAAAGACCTCCTCGAACACCCGTGACTGCGCGTTGGTGCGGTAGAAGACGGCGATCTCGGACGGCTTGATGCCGTGCTCGTCGCCGAGGCGGTCGACCTCCTCGGCGACGAAGGCGGCCTCGTCGTGCTCGTTGTCGGCGACGTAGCCGGTGATCCGCTCGCCGCTGCCGGCGTCGGTCCACAGCCGCTTCGGCTTGCGGGAGGGGTTCTTCGCGATGACGGCGTTGGCCGCGGACAGGATGGTCTGGGTCGAGCGGTAGTTCTGCTCGAGCAGCACCGTGGTGGCGTCCGGGTAGTCGGCCTCGAACTCCTGGATGTTGCGGATCGTCGCGCCCCGGAAGGCGTAGATGGACTGGTCGGCGTCGCCGACGACGCAGAGCTCCGCGGGGGGGACCCCGGCGCCGCGCTCCCCCGCGCCGGCGGAGCCGCCCACCAGCTCGCGGACGAGCACGTACTGCGCGTGGTTGGTGTCCTGGTAC
>DATLGD010000045.1:0-2909 GCA_035540755.1 Mycobacteriales bacterium
TCGCGCAGCGCCTCGAGGCCGCGGACCTGCCCGGTGCTGTCGAGCAGGACACGGCTGATCCGGGCGTCGCACAGCATCGTCTCGATCCGGGCGCGGGTGGCCGGGCCGGTCCAGGCGGCGGTGGCGCAGGCGTGCTCGGCGGGCACACCGGGTTGTCCGGGCAGCGAGGCGGTGACGGTGTCGGCGAAGCTCGGTGGCTGGTGCTGCCAGCACGGCCGGCAGGCGGTGCAGCCGTGGCCGGGCTGGCGGGCGGCCCAGTCGGCCGGCAGCACGTAGGACACCTGCGGCCGCTGACCGCCGTGGTGGGGCAGGTCGCCGTGCCGCAGGCTCATCTCGGCGAGCTCGGTCAGGGCGTCGGCGCGTCGCTGCCCGGCCGAGCGCCGGTCGGCGTCGCCCTGCTTGCGGGCCAGAGCTTCGATCGCAGTCAGCAGCGCTTCGCCGTCGCCGCCGGCCAGGGAGAACTTGCCCTTGACCGACCCGTCGGTGCCGCGCGACGTCTGCAGGTAGCGGGCGTCGTGCGCGGCGGCTTCGTCGCGGTCGAGCTTCGGTTCGCAGTGGGTGGCGATCTGGTGCCGCACCCACTGCCCGAGCGCGGCCGGGTCGCGCCCGGCCGCGACCTCGATCATCTGCGGCTGCACGGCTTGCAGCAGGCTGTCGGGGATCTTGCCGACCAGGCGGGCCAGCACCGCGGCCTGTTCCTGCGAGATCCGGCCGTCGAGGACGGCGTCGACGACCAGCGGGAGGACGCGCAGCGCCATCGAGGTGCGCAACCGCGCCCCGGCCGCCTGCGAGGAGGTGCGGGTCGCCTCGGCCAACCAGCCCGGCACCGAACGGGCGCCGCCGTCCTCGGTGCCGACCTGCCCGCCGGTGATCGTGGTCAGCTGACCGGCCGCTGCCGACAGCCACCCGTCCAGCCGGTCCCGCTCCCACGACACCGCCGCGATCCGGTCCTGCAGCTGCACTGCGCACAGGTCGGGCGACCGGCACCGCGACGACGTCGTTGACCGCCGCCGGAAGTGCCCTGAGCCCTGCTGCCATGCCCTCAAAGTACGGCCGGCATCTGACAGAACCGCAGGTCAGAACCCCTGTGGGACAGCAACTCTCAACAACACGAATCAGTCCACCAACCGGCTGCGCAGCTTCCTCACCGCCAGCACCCACATCAGCGCGGTGAACGCCAGCAACGCCACCACGTGCCCGACGTCGTGCAGACCGGAGAACCCGAACACGGCGCCGCGCACGAGCTCGACGCAGTGGTAGAGCGGGTTCAGCACCGCCAGCCGAGCCACGACGTCGGGCAGCCCGTCGATCGGGAAGAAGGTGCCGGCGACGAGGAACAGCGGCGTCAGCACCGCCGAGATGACGTAGCCGAACGAGTCGATGGACGGAACCACCCCGGACACCCAGATGCCGAACAGCGCGAAGCCGATGCCGGTCAGGATGCCGATGAGCGGCACGAGCAGCATGCCGGGGGAGGGGTCGAGCCCGAAGCCGATGGCCACCAGCATGGGCACCGTGCCGTAGACGCCGGCCTTGAGCCCGATCCAGAGCGCTTCGGCGGTGACGAGCTCCTCGGTGTCGACGGGCGCGGCGAGCACTGCGTCGTAGGTCCGCTGGAACTTGCGCTTCACGAACGTGGCGAACATGCCGGGGAAGGCGGAGGAGAACAGCACGGCCGTCGCCACGATGCCGGTGCCGATGAAGTCGACGTAGTCGTAGCCGGCCACCTGTGACACCAGCGAGCCGAAGCCGAAGCCGAACGCGAGCAGGTAGATCGTCGGTTCGACGACGGAGGAGAACGTCGTCGAGCGCCAGAAGCGCCGGTACATCGTGAGCTCGCGCGACATCACGCCGCCGATCGCTGTCGGCTCGATCCGGCGCAGTCGAGAGGGCGCTGCTGTCGGGCTTGCGGTCACTCCACCTCCTGGCCGGTCAGCAGCACGAAGACGTCCTCGAGGTTCGCAGGACGGCGGGCGCCCTCGGGCAGCTGCACGATCACCTGCTCGGCCAGCCGCTCAGCGCGCAGTACCGCGACGGAAGGCCCGGTCCGACGGGTCGGGAGCCCTGCCTCGAGCGCCACCCGCTCGACGTCCACCAGCTTCGCCGGCGGACCGTAGACCTCCAGCACGTCCGACCCGGCGTGCTCGGCGACCAGCGCCGACGGCGTGCCGCGGGCGATGACCCGGCCGGCCGCCATGATGGCCACGTCGTCGGCGAGCCGCTCGGCCTCCTCGATGTAGTGCGTCGACATCAGCACCGTGACGCCCTCCGACCGCAGCCGGCTGATGAGCGCCCACAGCTCCTGCCGCACCTGCGGGTCCAGACCCACCGTCGGCTCGTCCAGCAGCACCAGCTCGGGCCGGTGCACCAGTGCGCGGGCGATGAGCAGCCGACGCCGCATGCCGCCCGACAGCTGGTCGACCCGGGTGTCGGCGCGACCGCGCAGCTGCGCGACGCCAAGCGCGCGCTCGACGGCGTCGTGCCGCTCTGCCCGCGGCACCCGGTACAGCCGGGCGAAGACGGCGAGGTTCTGCCGGACGGTGAGCTCGATGTCGAGGTTGTCCTGCTGCGGGACGACGCCCATGCGCGCCCGCGCCTGCTTGGACTGCGCCGGGATCCGCAGCCCGAGCACCTCGATCTCGCCGGCGTCGGCGATGGCCTGCGCGGTGAGCATGCGCATCGTCGTCGACTTGCCCGCGCCATTGGCTCCGAGCAGGCCGAGGCAGCTGCCGGCGCGGACGTCGAGGTCGAGGCCGTCGACGGCCTGTACGGTCCCGAAGGCCTTGCGGATCCCGCGCAGCGACAGTCCGAGCGCGGCCGAGAAGTGCTCGGCGCGGGCCAGATCCGTCGCGGTCACGGGAGGCAGGTTATGGCGGCCCTGAGCCGCGCGCCTCCCGGTTCAGGGCCGG
>DATLGD010000046.1:0-17597 GCA_035540755.1 Mycobacteriales bacterium
TGATCCTCCAGGGTCGCCTGGAGGAGGCCGAGGAGTTGCTCGGCGGCGACCGCAGCGAAGCCACCCTGGTGGTCCGGGGCCGGCTGGCGCTGGCCCGGAAGAGGCCGGCCGCCGCCGTCACCCTCCTGGAGCGGGCACGCCGTCGCGCCGGCGGCGACTCCCTGCTGACCGTCGGCGCGCTCGGGCTGCTGGTCGAGGCCCACCTCGCCGGCGGCGGGATCGCCGAGGCCGACGGCGTCACCGCTCGCCTCGAGCGGCTCGCGGCGTCGTCCACGAGCCGCAAGGTCGCCGGCCGGGCCGCCCTCGCCCGGGCGCAGGTGCAGAGGGCGCAGGGGGACGACGACGCCGCCCGGTCGTCCCTGGAGGAGGCGCTCGACCATCTCGCCGCGGTGGCGCCCGGTGCCGTCGAGCTGGCGGAGGCGCACCTGACGATGGCGCACCTCCGCACGGAGGACGCTCCCGATGTCGCCGTGCTCGAGGCGAAGGCGGCGGTGGCGGTGTTCGAGCGGGCGGGCGCAACGGCCCGAGCCGACGAGGCGGCCGCTCTCGCCCGAACCCTGGGCGACCGCAGCCGCGTCGGTCCGAAGGGACTCGGAAACCTCACCCGGCGCGAGCAGGAGGTGCTGCGGCTGGTCGCTCAGGGCCTCACCAACCTGGAGTTGGCGGAGCGGTTGTTCATCTCCCCGAAGACGGCCGAGAACCACGTCGGCAACATCCTCACCAAGCTCAACGTGCGGAGCCGCACCGAGGCCGCCACCACCTGGTACCTCGCCCAGTCGGAGTGACCCGACGAGGGGCCGCTCGGCCCCGGGGCGGGAAATGAGGGATCCTCCCCATGCTTCCCGCACGCCTGTCGGTCATCGTCGTGCTCGCCAGCCTTACCGCCGACCGATAGGAGCGACCATGACCCCGCAGCGAGCGACCGACGTCGTCGACCGTTTCTACTCCCGCCTGAACGAGGGCGACCTCGATGGCGTCATGTCCCTGTTCGCCGACGACTACGTGGGCCACTGGGGCCTCGGGTCCGGCGGGGGTGGCGCCGACACCGTCCGCTCCCACCTCGGCACCTGGTACACCGCCGCCCCCGACATCCACACCGAGGTCGCCCACACCGTCACCGACGGCGAGTGGGTCGCCAGCTTCGTGGTGGTCGATGGCACCCAGTCCGGCGACTTCTCCGCCATCCCCGCCTCCAACAGGCCGTTCCGGATGGCGGGCGTCGACATGTTCCGGGTGCGCGACGGCCGCATCACCGAGGGCCGGACGATCTGCGACCTCGGATCGCTGTTCATCGCCGCCGGCGCCGTGCCGGCCATGGCCGGCTGACCCCCCGACCCGTCCGACCCGACCCGAGTAAGAGCCGGAGCCACCCGGCCACGACCAGAAGGAGCGCCATGCCCCGCGCATCGAAGACCACCGCGTCCGACTCGATGGCACTCGACGGCTACGAGGGCCACTTCGAGAACCTCGAAGGTGGCTACACCGTCGGCTTCGAGACCTACACGGCCGACGCCGATCTCACCCCGCTGTTCACCGGCCTCCCCGACGACCGCTGCCAGTGCCCCCACTGGGGTTACGTGATCACCGGCCGGCTCACGTTCAAGACGTCGGCTGGCGACGAGTCGTTCGAGGCGGGTGACGCCTACTACATCGGCCCCGGCCACACACCCGTCCTCTCCGCCGGCACCGAGGTGGTCGAGTTCAGCCCCACGGCGAGCCTCCACGAGACCCTCGCCGTGGTCGAGCAGAACCTGGCCACGGCCGGCTGAGCCCGACCCGAGTCGCTCGCGGGAAGTCCCCGGTTCGGCCTCTGGTCACCAGCCACGCCAGGGCGGTGCTCACGCCTGGGCGAGCTTCTCGGGCACTCCTTGGTACGTTCCGATCGGGGTGTGCCCGAGCGTCGCCCCGATCAGATCTCCGAAGAAGCGGTCCGGTTGGAGGCCCCCCAGGTGCGTGGACGCCCTTGAGGGTCTCCTCCGGCGAGGTGCGGGCTCTTTGTGGACCCGCCCGGCGGACGCAGCGTCGATCTCGGCTCCGCATAACGTCTGAGCAGGGCTTTGCTAGCGCGCTCGGAGGGATTCGAACCCCCAACCTTCTGATCCATAGTCGCTTCCGACGGGTCCATCGGATGTTGCCGAGTCGGAGAGTACCTGGTCACGGCGTTGCAGCCGTCCGAAGAGTCGTGCCGGATCCGCCCGGTGTGGCGCCGTAGATTGCCAAGGGATTGCCAAGCCGATCGGCCTCGCAACCTTTCGGAGCGCCCGTGGATAGCAGCCCGATAACTCGGCTTCGCAGAATGACTCCGGATGGCGACGCCCGGGAGGCGCCCGCTATGCGGGAGCGGGGAGGCGGCGCCGGACAGAGGCGGCTACCACCGGCTCGGGACCCAGCAGTCCCTCGTCGTCCTCCTCGATCAGGCCGAGCAGGCTGAGGATGGCGACCGCCTCCGCCGGGTCGGCCTCCACATCGGCCAGCTCGTCGTCCAGCTCGAGCAGCTCGGCTAGGTCCGCCTCCCGCCACCCGTGCTCGGCGAGCCGGGCGAACGTGGCCACCAGCCCCGCGTCGGCCGGCTGATCCGGGTCCGCCACATCCAGACCGACGGCCGCGACCAGCTCGGCGGCACCCTCCGGGGTGCCGAGATGGGCGGCCAGGTCGTCGAGGACGTCGTCGAACGAACGCTGCCGAGTCCGGGCGAGGACGCGCTCCACCAGATGCGGCCAGCCGCCGGTCACCGACAGCAGCCGCTGCTGTCGCGCCGGATGGGCGACATCGAGCTCCTCGATCCGGTCCCAGGCCCGCAACGACGTCAGGTCGACGCGCCGCAACCCGACCGCCAGATGGGCGAGATCGCCGGCAGCGGCCGGCGTTGCCACCAGTCGCCGCAGCAGCCACCGGTCGGCGGGCCCGGCCACGAGCACGCCCGCGCGGGTGCCGCGGCTCGTCCGCGCCGTCCCCCGCCTCCGGGCCGCGTCCAACGACGCCTCCCACGACTCCGGCGACCGGCTGGCCGTCATGTCGGACACGACGACCCGGTGCCCGTCCGGCGGCGCGGTCATCGCCTCTCGCCACTGCCGCAACGACGACACCTCGAGCACCGACGCGTCCGGCAGCCGCCCGGCAGCCGCCCCGAGCGCCTCGGCCACCGACTCCGTCCGCAGCGCCCGGCTGCCGACCACAACGCGCAGCTGTGTCCGGCCGGCACCGACCACGTCGGCGAGCTGCGCGGCCGTCAGCGGGCTGAAGCGGCGCTCGTCCCGCTCGCCGGCGTCGAGGCGCATCCGGCTCCCCGACGCGCCCGCCGCCGGGTCCGGCTCGTACAGCTCGGAGGCGGACAGCAGCTCGGCTTCCACGTCCTCGGGGCTGCCGAACAGCCGCACCGTCGCCGGCGACAGCATCCGGTAGCCGGCCTCGGCGTCTCCGGCGAATACGCCGAGGCCCACCAACTCGTCGCACAGGGCGCGCACGTCCTCGGTGCCCTGCGAGGCGAACCCCTCCGGCCAGTAGTCGACGGCCTGGCGGCGCAGCTCCCCAGCCGAGACGGCCGAGCCGAGCCCGTCGTTCGCGGCCCGCCACGCCATCAGGTACGCGAGCAGCTTGTAGCGGTGGTCGAGTTCCAAGGTGAGGAACAGCCGGTCGCGGACGCCGTCGGCCAGGTCCGAGGAGCGCAACAGGTCGTTGAGCACCTCGTCGGGCACCGGCCACGGGGCCAGCCCGTCGACCGGCTGTTCACGGAGCCGTTCCACCAGCTGACCGCAGGCGAGCTGGAGGACGCTGGCGTTGCAGGCGCAGAACGTGACGATCCGGTCCACCTGGTCCGGGGTGATGTCCCAGCCGAGGACGTGGAGCGGCTGACGGACCAGCCGGCTCGCCGCCGACGTGTCCAGCGGGCCGATCACGAGCGGCTGCGGCAGGTGCGACAGCGGCTGGTTCGGCAGCTTCCGGTAGCGGGCCACGTGCTGCAGGCCGGAGAACACCACCTTGAACCGCCCGGCGTCGCTCATCAGGTCCCGGAGCGCCGCGACGTTCCGGAAGCTCGAGTTTGCGTCCGCCTGCAGGAAGAAGTCGCACTCGTCCAGCATCAGCAGCAGGCGCCGCTCCGGGTTGTCGGCCAGCCAGGCTCGCACGCCGGCGGCGACCGCCTCGGAGGTGCCGACCGTGCCGGCCGGGAGCACGCCGACCTCGATGAGCCGCGACGCGAGAAGCGACCACAGCTCGTCGGGGTCACGGGGCTCGGTGGCGGCGACGTGCTGGATGACGATGAGGAGCGCGACGACGTCTGTACCGTTCAAGGACTGCTGCACGGCGGGCAGCAGCGCCGACTTGCCGAGTCGCCGGCCGCCGGAGATGAACGACGATCCGGCCGGCGCGGCGATCATCCGCCGTTCCGCCTGCCGCCCATAGAACATCTCCTCGGGGGTATTCACCAGCAGGTCCGGGTCGTACGGGTTCGGCGCCGCGTACGGCAGCACGGCCCGCATGGTCACGTCGAACGCCTGGCGGCCCTCCAGGGCGCAGCGGAGGATGACGGCGTCATCGATGACGACCACCTGCCCGGTGCCGCGGCGCCGCGCCTGGCGGGCGAGCTCGACGCGCTGCTGGGACGACAGGGCGCCCATCCACAGCACGTACATCGGCTGGTCGACCGGGGCGTTCGCCGCCGCGAAGTCCCACAGCTGGCTGACCGGCAGGTCCTCCCAGCAGAGCAGGAACCGTCGCCGTCCGAGCGCCCGGGAGCCGAAGTCAGGAACGAAGGCGTAGCCGGACCGGTCGCCGTGGACGTCGACAAGCCAGCGGCTCTTCGTCGACGCCGCCCGCAGCTCCGCGGGGCGGGCGAGCTTGGTCGGGATGAGGCCGAGCAGACCGAGGACCTGCTCGAGAAGGGTGTCGAGATCGTCGGGCCGCTCGCCTCGCGACAGGCGCCACCAGGCATCAAG
The DNA here is from genome assembly GCA_035540755.1 of Mycobacteriales bacterium. Lineage (GTDB taxonomy): Bacteria > Actinomycetota > Actinomycetes > Mycobacteriales > SCTD01 > DATLGD01. Next base: position 4,935 of record DATLGD010000046.1, read on the forward strand.
GGCATCGGCGACGCCCGGGCGCGCGAGGACGTCGACGTTCGAGAAGTCGAACGGCCCGACCTGGCGCCCGTCCCGGGCGGCGTCGACGACGGAGCGGTCCAACGGCGCCTCGAGGCCGCCGACGACGCCGGCGAGCTCGTCGTCGAGGATCTTCCCCGCTTCCGCCTGGTCGGGCGGCGAATCACCCGCGGCCGCCCGGTGCAGGTACTCCTCGGCGGCGCCGAGCTCGTCCCGGCCGAGGAGCTCGGTCAGCTTCTCCGCCCACGCGCCGGCGACAGCGCCCTCCGCCAGTGCCGCCTGCACGTCCGCGTGCACCCGTGCCCGGCGGACCTCGACCGCGTCGTCGAGGTCGGCGGCGATGCGGTCCAGCTCGTCGCGGACGGCGCCGAGGTCCCGGCGGGTGCCTGTCTCTGGCGACTCCGGCCGGGCCTGCAGCAGCGCCCCGTACAGGCGGGCGGCGTCGTCCTCGCTGACCCGGCCCCGTGACCGGCCGGCTGCGAACCGCCGGTCCAGGTGCCGCCAGCGCTCCTCCATCTTGCGGCGGGCGTCCCGTTCGGCGCTCGCCAGCTGCTGGCGGGCGTCGGTCTCGTGGAAGGCGCCGTCCGGCGGGATCGTCAGGTCGAGGACCGCCTCGGCGCCGACGAAGTCCCACATGCTGAGCCGCAGCTGGAACGCGTCGGCGCGGGACCGGCGCGCGGCGGCCACCAGTTGGGCAGCCGTCGGCAGGTCGCGCAAGGTGAAGTCCGGCTCGAGCAGCGGGGCGTCGGTGAGGGTGAGGGCCCGGTTCAGCGCCGCGTCCGGGTCCATGTCCGGCCGGGTCAGCCCCTCGCCGCGGAACAGCCCGAACGTGGCGGTCAGGCTGTCCACCGCGGCGGCGCCGGCCGCTGCCGCCCACGGGCCATCGCACACCGCGGCCACCTCGTCGGTGACCGGGCCGCGGAGCCGGTCGACGGCGGCGGCGAGTTCCGCGCGCACGTCGAGGGACCGCTGGTTGCCGGCGGCGGTCTCGTGGGCGTCGCACCACGCGACCGCCTGGTTCACGGTCTCCGCCAGGTGGCGGAGCAGCTGCTCTCGTGCCGCCCCCATGATCTTCTTCGCGGCCCCGGCACGGCCGTCCCGAAGCGCCCGGTCGGTCGCGTCGAGCAGGGCGGCCTGCTGGTGCCGCTGCATGATCGGCTCGCACAGCGCCCGCACCTCGGCGACCCGGGCCGGGTCGTCGTCGGCGACGGCGGACAGGATCTGGCCGAGCGTGCCGTCACCGGAAGTCCACGCTTTCCAGATCTCGATGCCGCGGTATAGGCGATTCTGGCGGAACTGCCGGTGCAGGGTGTCCTCCGCCCATGAGGCGATCGCGTGCGCCTGCTCGAGCGCCTCGCTGGCGTCGACGGTGACGCCCCCGGCTGGCAGCGACAGGTTCTGCTCGGTCGCGATGGCGACGGCGACAGCGAGCGCCTGCAGCTGCGGCATTGACTCGAGCGGGGGGACGAGCTGGCGCAGCAGCGACGGGGCGCCCGAGGACGGGTCGAGCAGCGCCACCCGGATGAGCGAGACGGCCCGCAGCACCAGGCTGCCCCTGTCACCTGCCGCGACCGGCGTCTCCGCGACCCGGACGATCATCGCGGCCGCCGACGGCGAGCCGGGCGAGCGGACCGCGTGGGCGAGCGCCGCCTCGGCGAGGATCCCGGCCCGATGGTCGTGACCGACGACGGCCGCCAGATGGTGGGCGAGGCTGAACCGGGAGGCGGCGACGACCTCGTCGAAGACGACATTGACCGTTCCGTCGTCCGACTTCCCGTCGCTGGCGGCGGCGTCGGCTGGAACCTTGTCCCGCTGGTCCGCGAGATCCGATCCGGCGGCCTCGCCGGCCTTGCCGTGAGGCATAACCGGATCGGCGTCCGGCGCCTGATCGGGCTCGCCATCCTCGTCGGACGGCTGGCCGTGGTCGACGACGACCGTTTGCGCGTCACCGCCCGATCCGACGGCTGTGACCGCCTCGGCCGGCTCCGCCGGCCCTGGGGTCGACTCCCCCGAAGGGGCCTCCACGTCAGGTGCGTCCTCGCCGGGCGGGGACGTGCCGTCCGAGGACTCCCCCACCGGCTCGGCGCTGGCCCCGACGTCATCGGCGTCGCTGTCCGTGTCGGCGTCGGTGTCGATGCCCTCCGCGGCCGGCTCATCGACGTGCGGGACCTCCGGGGCATCCGGGAGCTCGGACACGTCGGCGAGCTCGAGGACGCCGGCGAGGGCGGCGTCGACCAGCGCCGGGGCCGGTGGCGACGGCTCGCCGCGCAGCTGGGCGGCGATCTCGAAGCGGACCATCGGGTCGCCGTCGTCGAGCAGGTCGGCGAGACGGGCGAGCCGGCCGGCGGTCCCTGCGTCGACGCCCCGTTCGACGGCGTCGACGACCTCGACGATCTCATCGGCGAGCTGGGCCGGGCCGCGCAGGCCCCGCAGCTTCTGCACGGCGGCGGCATGGGCGTCCTCCGTGGCGGCAGCCTCGAGGGCGTCGAGGACCGCCGGCACCGCCGGCTCCACCGACAGGCGCTGCGCCAAGCCGGCGAGTTCCTGCCCGTAGCGGGACACCGCAGCCAGGTCGTCGGGATCGGGCAGCTCGCCGGCGCCGACGACGTCACGGACCCGCCCGGCCGCGTCACGGGCGGCCGCCCACAGGGTGACCAGGTCGTCGGCGGCGGCGACGCCGTCGTCGGCCAGGTCCCCGTGGCGGGCGACATGTTCGGCGAACAGCTCATCGGCGGCCGCGAAGATGCCGGCCACCGCGCCCGCCACGTCGGTGTCGGTGAAGCCGAGACGGACGGCGGCAGCTACGACGGGGGCGATGCGGTCCGGTTCGGCGAGGCAGCCGACGACGGCGGCCAACGTCACCACCGTCGGGCCGACGTCGGATGCGAGGTTCTCGAGGAGGTCGCCGAGGACGTCGGCGGCGTCCTCGCCGCACACCGCGGCGTCGTGGACGATCACCCCGAGGTCGGCGACGACCGGCTGGCAGATATAGGACGCCGCCCGGCGCCGCTCCGACGGGCCGGCCCGGTTCACGTTCGTGACCAGCAGCCGTGCCGTCGTCGCCGACACCTTCGACGAAGGCGTCCGGTGGGCGGACAGGACCCGGTTCCGCTGCTTGGGCGGCATCGAGCGCAGCAGCCCGGCCAGCTCAGCCGGGTCCGTGCGGTTCCAGGCGATAGCGAGCGCGTGCTGCTCCTCGAGCACGGTGAGAATGTGGTTGCTGCGCGGGTCAGTCATAGGTGCGCTCCTGTGCGTCTCGACCGGGGATGCGTCCAGTGGAGCCGCCGTCGCCAGCGGACGTGCCGGTGCCGGTGGTGCCCTCGGCGTCGGGTTGTGCGGCGAACGGGTTGGCGATGACGGCGTCGAGCTCCGCGGCGACCTCGGGGTCGCCGGCGAGGGCGGCAGCCGCCCGCTTCGCCCGTTCGAGCTCGGCGGCGACGGCGGCCGGCAGGGCGCCGCCGCGCACATGACCTTCACGCCACGTCTGGTTGTCGCCGAGGCGGGCCGGCAGCCCGTCCGTACCGGCCACCGCCGCCCATCCGGCGTCCTTCCCCGCCGAGCGGTGCTGGCCGGCCCGGAAGGTGATGACGGTCGGCCGGACCCAGTGGCGTGCCGCCTTGGCCCGCAGCCGCTCCTTCGTCGTGTCCAGGTAGCGGCGGATGAGCTCGGCGTCGGCGCGCCGGCCCGCCGCCGACGCCGACGCTTCGATGACGACGAGATCCCCGAGCAGCTCGGCGGCTCCGGTGCTGCGCATGCCGGCGACGGCGGCCCGGATCGCCCGGGCGAGCACGGCCCGCTGGTAGCCGGGGACGACCTGGCCGCCCGGGCCGAAGCAGCAGTCGACGATCGCGTCCACGCTGAGCGCCGCCCGGCCGTCGTCAGCCGGGCTCCCATGGCGGCGGACAGCGGCTCGGACGAGCTGGCGGATCGTGACTGTGCGGGCGTCGTCGCCGAGACCGGCGGCGGCGAGCGCGACCCGCAAGTTGTACTCGTGGGTGTACACGACGCCGGCCACCTCGTCCGGCTCGGGCAGCAGGGTCGTGGCCGTCGTGATGACGGTGCGTCCCACATGCCACAGGCAGCGGACGGTGATGCCTGGCAGGAACCCAAGCGGCCAGGCGACGTCGAGGTGCCCGTCGTCGCCGAAGGCCGTGAACTCCGGTGACGGCCGTTCGCCGTCGTGGGCGACGTTGACGGCAAGGCGGTCCTGGCCGGCGGCGGCCAGCGTGGCGCGCACGGCGTCGGCAACGCGGGCGGGCAGGCGGAGGCGGTCGGTGTCGATGTCAGCGGCGGTCAGGTGCACCGTCCAGGTGACCTCCGATCCGGTGACAGTGAAGTCGTCCTCGTCGTCGAACCAGTCGGGGGCGTCGACGGTGTCGTCCGGCCCGAGGGACAGCTCGCGCCGCGCGATGTCTCCGCCGACGTACTCCACCCAGCCGAGCCCGAGGGCGAGGGACGGCTCGGCGGCCACCGGCGCGACCGGCCCCAGCCGCTCCGCCCGCCACAGGCCGCCGCCCTGCCAGGCGTCGTCGAGGCGGAGGTGCACGCCGTTCCAGTCGCCGTCTGGTGCTTCGACGTCGAGGGTGTCGAGGGCGAGCAGGGACGCGACGACGACCGCGGCCGGCCAGCCGGTGCCGGCGAGCCGTTCTGGGTCCAGGTAGTGCGGGAGCCGGGCGGACATGGCGGCCCATCCGAGGTCGCGGCGTGCGCCGAGCGCGGCCAGGCCGCGCACGGTCCGCCACAGGGACCCGTCGTCGCCGTCGAGGTAGGACTTGTAGACGTGGCGGTGCACGAGCATCGGGCCGAAGGCGCGGACGTCGTCGCGCGCGGCGAGCGCGTCGGCCAGGCTGCCGGCGGCATCGGCGATGGCGGCGGCGTTCCCCTCGACGCCGACGACGGCGAGCGCGTCGCGGTACCGGCGCGTGACCGTCGCCGCCCAGAACGACACGTCGTCCGCCTCGTCGTCCCCGTCGGCATAGGCGGCGTCGACGATGAGATGGCCACGCGCGTCGAGCAGCCGGCCGCGGACCCGCAGCCGGTCCAGCTGCTCCGGCCGGGGCGGCAGGCCCGGCCCGAAGCAGCCGAAATCGGCTACGAGACGTTCGGTGACGACCCGCGTCCCGTCCGGCCCGGGCGGCGGCCGCTCCGGCAGAGCCGGGTCGTCGGCTGGGGCGCCGGCCAACCATCCGGGCACCCAGCCATCGTCGAGTGCCCAGTGGGCACCCTCCTTCCAGATGACCTCGGCGTAGGCGAAGTCATTGCCGATGGGCACGGCGACGAGCTCACCGAGGGCGACGGCCGGCTGCGGCGACCGCCGGTCCCGGTCCTTCGGGTGGCCGTGGGTGACGGTTGGGATATCGTCGAGGAGCGCGGTGACGGCCATGCCGTCGTAGCTGCCGGACGGGCCCCGCTCGAGCCACAGCGTGTTGCACAGCTCGGGGACCGACACGGGACGTCCGGCGGCGGCGAGCGCGGTGACGGCGGCGTCGACGACAGCGTCGGCCGGGCCGGAGGCGACGAGCCGGGCGAACGGGTTGGCGTCCGCGGCGGAGCTGCGGGTGTCGGTGGCGGTCATGGCGTCGCCGCCCCTGCGGTGGCGACCAGGCGGGCGGCGCGGGCCGCGTCCGCGGCCACATGCTCGGCGTACCGCCAGCGGCCGTCGCCGACGTCGACGACGATGCCCTCGGCGGCGAGATGGGTGAGGGCAGCGTCGACCGCCTGCTGTCGAACGCCGATCATGGCGCCCCGTAGCCGGTGGTAGAGCAACTGGGGCCACAGGCGTCGGCGGCGGCGCAGCCGCGGCGAGTACCAGGAGTCCTCGCCGTGCAGGACCCGGCGGAGCATCGACGCCGTCAGGCCCCGGTACTCATGCCAGAGCAGCTCGGTGATGTGGCGGCGAAGGCGGCGCTCGAAGTTCGCCCGCCCGGCCGCCGTCGCCGCCGACGCGTTCGGCCGGGCCGTGAAGAACGCCTGGTGCAGCGCCGACGGGGGCGTCGGGTCGGTCATCAGGGTCGCCGCGTCCGCCCAGTGCGACGAGCACCGCACCGCCGGGGTGGCGCAAGCGCCGTCGGGGAGGGCGTCGACGCCGAAGTGGTCGGCGAAGCCGAGGTGGGCGCAGCGGGCGCTGTCGTCGAACCAGCGGGCGAGCTCGCGCAGTTCGGCCCGCACGCGGCGGGTCCGGGCCGTCACCTCTTGGTCGAAGCCGCCGGGACGGTCGGCGCGCAGGACCTCGAACACGGTGAGCCTGTTGCGGGTCACCTGCTGGGACACGTCTAGCCAGCCGTGGTCGTGGGCGGCGGCGAGCCCGGTCCACAGTCCGGTGACGTCGCCGACGAGGTCGTCGTAGTCGGGCAGGGTGAGTCGCAGACGGTCGTGGACGGCGAGCAGGTCGACGCCGTCGTCGGTGGCGCCGTCGACGGCGGCCACCGCGGCGAGCACCGGTGCCCACCCGTCGTCGTCGCAGCCGACCTCGCCGTCGGCGACGCGAACCCGGTCGGGGATGTCGCCGAGGTCGGCGACGGCGCCGACCGCGCCGAGGGCGGCGAGGGCGCGCACCACCCCGGCCCGGTAGCCGTCACCGACCCGGGCGGACAGAGCCGCATTCCTCGGGAGGCGGCCGGCGGCCACGTCCTCGGCCACCTGGTCCTGGGCGACCGCTTCGGCATCGACCGCGGCCCGCTCCCCGACCGGCGCGGCAGCCAGCAGCCGGCCGGCGAGGCGGCGCAGCGTGTTGACGCCCAGGTCCTGGGTCGCCATCCACTCGACGGTCCGCCAGCTGCGGGGGGTGACGAGCGCCATCGCCGCGTTCAGGGGCACGTCGTCGACACCGGGGATGCGCCGGCTCGAGTCCCTCCCGGCCCGGCCGAGCTGCTGGTACAGGGCTGCCAGGTCCGTCGGCGGGGATACGCAGAACACGCAGCGGATGTCGTCGCGGTCGACGCCGAGACCGAAGGCGGAGGTGGCGATGACGATCATCGGCCGGAAGTCGTCGTCGCCGACCCGGGCGGCGGTGCGGAACGCCACGGCGACCGCCGCCTTCTCCGCCTGGGACAGCCGGCCGTGATAGCGCAGCACCCGGTCCGCGTGCTCCTCCCCGAGGTAGTCGCGCAGCGACGCGTACACCCGCTCCACCTCCCGGACGGTGGTGCAGTAGAAGATGGCGTGCTGGTCGAGGGCGTCGACGACGGCCTCGGTGAGGCCGGCGACCGCGTTCGGGCCGCCGGGCCGGAGCCGTCGCCGCCACAGGGCCAGGTCGGCTCGCAGCGGGTTGGCGGCCACGGTCACGAACCCGGGCCGATCGCCGTCGGCGGGCACGGCGGCGGGCCGGTCGAAGATCCGGGTGCGGATCCCCTCCCGCACGGTGCGGTTGGCGGTGGCGGTGAAGGCGGACACCTGCAGCTCCGGGTGCGCCGCCCGCAGCTGGGACAGCCACCGGTCGAGGCGACGGAACGAGGGGCGGAAGTCGTCGCCCCAGTCGACGAGGGTGTGCGCCTCGTCGATGGCGATGCGACGCACGACGCCGCCTTCGACGCCGACTTCGACCAGGGCGCGGAACCGGGCGTCGGCGAGCCGTTCCGGTGACAGGTACACCAGCCGGATGCCGTGGTCAGTCTCGCCGCGCAGCTGTTCGGCGACCTGGGTCTTGCCGAGCCGGCTGTTCGACTCCCGCATCGGCCCGGTCAGGGCCCGGACCATCGACCCGATGGTGGCGCCCAGACCCATCGCCTGGTCGACCATCAGCGACACGAGCGGCGACACGACGAGGGTGACGCCGGGCAGGACGAGAGCCGGCAGTTGGTAGCAGTACGACTTGCCGAACCCGGTAGGCAGGAGCGCCATCACGTCGTCGCCGCGGGCGACCGCCGCGATGGCGGCCCGCTGCTCGTCGCGCAAGCTCACGTTGGGGCCGCCGAGGACCTGGGCGACGCGTTCGCAGCGGTCCGCGACCTCCTCGGCGAACCCGTCGCCGGCGGCCAGGGCGGAGGCCTCGGCGACCTCGAGGAGTTCGGCGCGGATGGCGACCATCTCGGGCAGGTCGACAAAGGCGCGGAGAGCGTCCTCGTCGCCGGCGACGGCGGCCGCGTCGTCACCGAGGTAGCCGGCGCCGGCACCGAATGCGAGGATCTCCGCCCACCCATCGGCCATGCTCCGGACGTTGCCGGCGGCGATGTCGCCGTCGACGTCGCGACGCAGGCCCGGCTCGAGGCTGCCGAGGAACACCCGGCGGTACAGCCGGCGGCGGCTGTCGTTGCCGGCGAGCTTGGCGTCGGAGATGACGATGGCGCCGCGGTGCGCCGTCGACCGGATCAGCCGCCCGACGGCCTGGCGGAGGCCGAGGGCGGCGAGCGGCAGGTAGTACGCCTCGTCGGCGGCCCGGTCCGGGTCGGCGTGCCCGGCGACGCGGGCGCGCTCGGCGGCCCTGGCCCGGCGGGCGGCCACGATCGGGTCGGCGAACGGGGCGAACGGCAGCTTGTTGATCCACACCAGCCGGAGGCGCTCGGCATCGGCGACGTCGACGCCCTGCCACAGGCCTCGGGTGCCGACGAGCACGCCGCCGTCACGGGTGAAGGCGTCCACGGCGCGGGCGTTGCCGAGCGTCTCGGCGACCGCCAGGGGCACGCCGGCGGCAGCGAGGCGGGGGGCGACCGCCTCGGCGATGGCCGCGGCGGCGGACCGGGACGTGGTCAGCACCATGGCGCCACCGGCGAGGCCGCCGTCGTGGTGAGGCCGTCCCGCCAGCTGCGACCAACCGGCCAGCTGGTGGGCGATGGTGCGCACCGCCCGCACCGGATGCTCGGCCCAGGATGGGAAGTCGGCGAAACAGACGAGGCGCGCTTGGGTGCCGTGGTCGAACGGCGTGTGGAGCACCTCGGCGGGCAGCGTCGACGGGAGCGCGAGCCGCTCACGGATGAACGTCCAGCTGTCCGCGACCCGCAGCGTGCCGGAGGTGAGGATGAGCCGGGGTGTGTCGGTGAGGAACGCCGCCCAGGTCGGGTCGGCGCCGAGCGCGATCGGTGAGGTGGTCACCGTGAACCGGAGCTGGCGCCGTCCCCGGGCCAGGTCCGGGTTATCGCCCTCAGCGATCCACACGACCCGGTTCCCGGGCGACACGCCGACCGCCCCGGCGCCGTCACGACCGCCGTCGTCGTCGTGCTCGGCGGCCAAGTCGTCGTCGGCGGCGTCGGCGACGGCGTCTTCCGCCGTCACGTCGTCGACATCGTCCAGGCCGTCGGTGCCGTCGCCGTCCCCGTCCGTTGCGCCGTCCTCGCTGTCGGCCTCGACGATCTCGCCGTCGACGGCCGCGCCGTCGATCTCGGGAGCGGCGACGGCGCCGCCGGTATGCCCGGAGGGCAGTGCCGGCAGGTCGAGCGCCGAGGCGAGCGCAGCGTCGTGTCCAGGGTCCGCGCCGTCGCCGCTGCCAACCCCGTCGCTGGAGCCGCGATCACCGGCGCCGCCCTCCTCGTCGGCGCCGGCGTCGCCGGTCGTGCGCACGACGCGGCGCATCGGTCCGAGGAGCAGCTCAAGGTCGGCGAGGACCGCTTCGACGGCGGCGTGCTGGGCGACGACCGACGAGCTGGCGGCGCGAAACCGCTCCCCCACCCACCGGTCGGCGGCGGGGAGGCCGTCGTCGGCGGCGGCCCACCAGGCGAGCATGCGCCGCATGAACTCGAGGTACCGTCGGGCGCGGTCGAGGCTGCCCCGAAGCCCGTCGACCGCGGTGCCGCCACGCCGGCCGGTGTAGGGGCTGGCGATCGTCGCCGTCCGCCGGCCGGGCAGGGCATCGCCGTCGGCCAGCTGGTCGAGGGCGCGCAGAGCCGCGCCGGGGAGGACCTCGCCATCGAGGAACCGGCGCAGCTGCGTGTTCGTCTCCCCGAGCCGGCGGAGGGCGTCGTGTGGGTCGGCATCCGCGACGAGGCGGCCGATCTCGTACGGGATTCGCTCGAGGGCCTGGTAGTCGAACGCGGCGGCGAGGGCGTCGGTCGCTGCCGACTCCAGCTCATGGGCCTCGTCGACGAACACGGTGAGGCCGTCGCCGAGTTGGGCGAGCTCGTCACGGTGGGCGAGCAGCAGGGCGTGGTTGGCAATCACGATCCGGGACGCAGCGAGGGCCTCGGCGACCCGGTCGGTGTGGAACGACAGCTCGAGGTCCGGTTCGGCGCGGTAGTCGCCCTGGTCGTGCTGTGACAGCGACGCCAGCCACGGCCGGATCCGGCCCCGGGCGGTGCGGGCGAACACGACGGGGATGTCGACGGTGTCGACGCTGCGGGCCAGCCACCGCTCTGACAGCCGGCCGGAGGTGAGGAACCGGACGGTCAGGTAGGCGAGCAGCTCACGATGCTCGTGGTCGCGCAGCGGGCCGCGGCGCAGCGTCGGGTCGGTCGCGTCGGCGAGCGCGAGGGTGAGGCCACGCACCGACAGCCGGTTCGACGCGCCCTTGACGAGGTCGGTCGTCGACGCCAGTGACGTGATCCCGGCGTCAACGAGGGCCTGCACGTCACGGGCCAGCTGGGACTGCAGCTGCTTGGTGTGCGTGGCGATCACCGCCCGCCGGTCCAGGGGGGCCCGGACCCAGTCGAGGGCGGCGGCGAGGAGCACGAGGCTCTTCCCGGTTCCTGTCGGCGCCTCCAGCAGCCCGCCCTGGCCGTCACGCACCCAGTCGGCGGTCAGCGCCGCCATCCGGCCCTGCGCGTCGCGGCGGGGCAGCTCGCAGCCGCGGAGCGTCTCCGCGAGCAGGTGCGGGTCGATCCGGCCGTCGCCGCCGACGATGCTGTCGGGGACGGTCACCGTCGGCGGGGGCGGCGGCGGGCTGTCGTCGCCGGCCGGGACGTGGCGGCGGTACCGGATGCCGCCGGCGGCCAGCTCGGCGGCGAGGATGGCGGCGACCTCGTCGTCGTCCCGCCGTCCCGTCCGGGCTTCGATCCGGCCGAGGTCGGCGACGAGAGCCCAGGCCGGGCTGTCGTCGCAGACGGTGAGCAGCAGGTCCCGAAGGTCGGCGTCCCAGGATCGGACGGTTCGGGCGCCGGCGAGGATGACCGCGGCGAGGAGCCGGCAGTCCGACAGCGCCTCGTGCCAGGTGTAGCGCTCCAGGTCGATCTCGAGGCGGGCGGCGAGGCGGGCGAGGCGATGGTCGTTCGGCGGTGTCGGCCAGATCGACTGGGCGAGGACGAGGCCGTCGATGAGCTCGACGCCGGACAGAGGCGGTCGGCCAGCCCGGCCCCGCTCCTCGACGAGGAGCGGGAAGTCGAGCTCGAAGCCGTTGTAGGCGACGACGGCGTCGGCGCCGTCGAGGACGTCGTCCAGGTCGTCGAGCCACCGATCCGCCGGCACCGCCTCGGCGGCGTGGCGGCCCGCCGCCGTGTCGCTCGTGATCTTCCAGCCGGCGCCTTCCTCGATGTGGGGGAGTTCGCAGAACCGGCTCATCGACCGGTTCGCGTTCACCCACGCCCGGTCCCGGCCGAAGCGGAGGGCGGCGACCTGGAAGGCGCGCCGCTCCACGTACGGGTCCTCGGCGGTGGTCCGCACGACCGACTCGAAGTCGATGGCGACCACCCGCATCGGCCGATCCGGCTCGCCGTCCGGCTCCGCCGCAACGTCGACGGCCGGCGCCGGGACCCGCAGGACCGTGCCGTCGTCGACGAGAAGCCCGGCAGCCACCGCGTCCGCGATGAGGCGCTCGAGCTGCGCGGGCCGAGCGCCGCGCAGCCGGTCGATGTCGGCCACCTGAGCGCGGCGCATCGACCCCTGCGCGCGCACCGCGTTGACGAGGACCGAGACGAAGTCAGGCGTGGCCACGCCTCCCGGCCAGACCGCGAAGACCGCCGCCAGCCGTAGGCGCGCCGCTGCCCACGGACCTGCAGCCGTGCCCCTCCAGACCCCGAAGGGGCCCCGCACCGCTCATGGCTCCACGGTACCGAGGGCCTGTGACAGGATCACAGCGGGCCGATGTCGCGCTGTTCATGCCAGCCGATCGGCAGCACCACGGAGTGTGCGACGCAGTGGCGGCAGAAGGGCCCGCAGGTTTCCCGGCCGGGGAACCTGCAAAGGTGTGTCCGGAGGATGGGCTGGGTCCGGAGGATGGGCTGGTTCCCGGGCGCGCGGTGCGTGGGATCCCGGATGCCGGCTCGACGGCTACCAGAGCTGGGGCTCGTCGATGGCCCTGGGTGACGGTCGGGCCACGCGATCCTCGGGCGTGACAAGGGTGCCATGGGGTCGACTGGTGCCCCGCCCCCCGCCGGCCGGCTCGGTGCGGCCTCGCGGCCGCGCAGGCGGTTGAGGGCGCCGTACACCTCGACCAGCGAGACGCCGAGCAGGTCGGCGAGCGCAGAGGCCGGCACGAGGATGCGCCGGCGCAGGCGCACCGTGGGCAGCTCGTCGGTGCCGACAAGGTCGTAGGCGGTCGAGCGGGAGACGCCGATCAGGGCGGCGGCCTCCTCGACCGTGAGCGTGAGCGAGTGCTCGGCGGAGCGGGTCGACATCGTGACCTCCTCGATGGTCGAGTCACTGCACTAGGCCCGTATTCCGCACTCCGACGTCGTTGACCTAACCCGGAAGCGTCTGGAAGCTGGCACAGGAGGCTGTTGCTGCTGGCCAGACGTGTTGTTGGCATTCTCGGCGGGCCGACTCGCCTCGGTCCTGTGTTGGGGA
>DATLGD010000047.1:0-7690 GCA_035540755.1 Mycobacteriales bacterium
GGCCTCCACCGCGCTCGTCCTGCGCGCCAAGGAGGACCGGGTCAGGGACTTCTACGCCTCGGCGTCCGACGCGCGCGGCTCGTGGCGCGGAGCGGTGTCCGGGCGCACGGCTCGCAGCGGGGCCGCCACGGCCGCCGGCAGAGCCGACGCCGAGCGCGCCGACCTCGGCCAGCCACGGGTGCGCCAGCGGGGCCGCCTGGGGGCCTGACCTCCGACCTGCCGCCCTCGGGCTCAGCGCCGGCCCAGCTGCGGTCCCACCGCGTCGGCGAAGGCCCCGGCGATCCGGGCGTGGCCGTCCGCATCCGGGTGCAGGCAGTCCCGGCCGCCGACGAGCTCGTCCGCACCGACCAGGTCCCGGGTCCCGACCACGACGGCGCCGTGCGCCCCGGCCACCTCGGCCAGCAGGCCGTTGAAGCTCGGCAACCCGGCCGCGGGATCGCCGTCGAGCACGCGCTGCACGAGCGGCGAGAGCGCGGCCAGGTCGCACCCGACGAAGGAGTCGTAGTAGGTCATCACCGCGAGGACGGCGTCGTCCCCGCCCGCCTCGCGCGCCGCGCCCAGGATGCGCTGCAGTCCCTGCTGCACGGTCGCGTAGCGCTCGGTGACGGCCGCCGCGCACTCCTCAGTCACGCCGTCCGCGCAGGCCGTCGCCAGCGGCCCCACCACGTCGTTGCCGCCCACGGTGACCGTGACGACCCGGGCGGCGCCCGCGGGGCTCGCCCGCAGCAGCTCGGCGGCCGTGGCGAGCTGGCCCCCCTCGATCAGCGAGCCCGTCGTGGCTCCGCCCTCGGCCAGCTGGTGCAGGACCATCGGCGGGCACGGCGTGCCGTCGCAGGCCGTGGGCTGCTCGAGCAGTCCGGCCAGCCGGACGGGGTAGCCGCCGGCCGGGTCCCCGGCTCCGGCCGCCACGCTGTCGCCGACGGCCACCAGCACGCCGGTCGGCTCGTCCTCCGGCGGCACGGCTGGCCCGTCGTCGGTGCAGCCGGCGACCAGGCCCAGGGCCAGGACGAGGGACGGCACTGCCAGGCGCACGGAGCTCCTCCTCCCAGCAGTGGCGCGGTCCTCCGGAGGACGAGCCGCGACGTCGCGACGTGCCCGGGCGGACGGGTGCCTCGACCTGCCGACCGTGGGTCGACAGCGCCGAGGACCGGCCCTGCAGGACGGTCGCGTTGACGCCGGGCAGCGGGTCGACGCAGAAGGACACCGTCGCGAGGGCCACCTGCACCACGTGCGAGGCGGTCCGGGACGAAGCGGGACGAGCCGGCCGTGGAACGGACGAGGCCGCCTCCCCCTGGGTGCGGGGGCGGCGGCCTCGTGCGGGCGCTGCGGTGAGCGCGTGCCGACTAGATCGGGCGGACGTTCTCCGCCTGCGGGCCCTTCTGGCCCTGCGTGACGTCGAACTCGACGCGCTGGTTCTCGTCGAGCGACTTGTAGCCGTCGACGGCGATCGCGCTGTAGTGGCAGAAGACGTCGGCGCCGCCGCCGTCCTGAGCGATGAAGCCGAAGCCCTTCTCGGCGTTGAACCACTTGACGGTTCCCTGAGCCATGTTCTGTTCTCCTCTGCCCCGGAGGGCGGCCTGCTGGCCGGCACTGTGCCGACGAGCCGGCTGCTGAGAGGACGTGACCGCCCGCTCGACACTTTCTCCGGGCGTCCTGAAAACGGCGAAGGGTGCTGCAACCACCGGGGACGCTACCAGCGATCGGGCCGCCGCGGGGCCCCGACTCCCTGGTGGCTCCGTCCATGTGTCTCGACAGATCGGCCCGCCCTCTCTGCGCGCCCCGCCATAGCATCGCCGGATGGCCGCACCCGAGGCCGTGCGTTGAGGGTCGAGCTGCTCGGCGTGCACCGGCTGACCTTCGACGACGGCGGTCCGGTGCGCGCGGCGTCCGGCATCGCCCCGTTCGGCGGCGGCTGGCTGGTGGCGCAGGACGACAGCGTCGACGCCGCCTGGTGGACCGGCTCGTCGGTGCGCAGGCTGCGCGTCCTCGACCCGGTCGGGGGTCATGACGTCTTCGGGCCCGCGGCCGGCACCAAGCACCTCAAGCCCGACCTGGAGAGCGCGTGCGCCGTACCGGCCGTCGGCGGGGTGCTGCTGCTGGGCTCGGGTTCGCTGCCCGCCCGGACGTCTGCGGTGCTCGTGCAGCCGACGGTCAGCGGCACCCGGGTCCTCGACGCCGACGTCGGCGCGCTCTGCGCCCAGGTCGTCGAGGTGCTGAGGCTGGGCCCCGGGCAGCTGAACCTCGAGGGCGCCTGCGTGCTCGGCGACGTCCTCCGCTGGTTCCAGCGCGGCAGCTCGGCGCAGGGCGTGCCCTCGGCCAGCGTCGACGTGGACCTGACCGCGCTGCTCGCCGCACTCGACGGATCGGGGTCGGTGCACGCCGTGCGGGTCGGCGCCCCGCGCCGCTACGCGCTCGGCACCGCGGCCGGGCTGGCCCTCGCGGTCACCGACGCCGTCGCCCTGCCCGACGGGCGAGTGCTCGTGTCGACCGCCGCCGAGGACACCGCCGATCCGGTGGCGGACGGCCCGATGGTCGCGAGCGGCCTCGCGGTGCTCGACGGCGGCGACGTCGTCGCCACAGCGGCGCTGCCCGCGCTCGACGGCGTCCCGGCCAAGGTCGAGGGGCTGGCCGTGACGGCGAGCGCGCAGAGCCACCTCGATCTGCTCGCCGTGGTCGACGAAGACGCGGAAGGCGTGCCCTCGCCGGTCCTCGAGCTGCGACTGACCGGCCTGTGAGTCGCCCGGCCGGCGCCGGGGTCCAGACCGTCGAAGGCACCGTCCGGACCGGTCCTCGCGCCACACCTCACCCCCCGCCGCTCGCGGGTCGATCGCGCGGCCGACGTGCGGCAGCAGGTGCTCGACCGTCGCCCCCGACGCCAGTGGCCGCGCCCCCTGAGGGGACGCGGCCACCGGGCTTGTCGCGTTGGCGTCGACGCCCGCTCGGCATCGCAGCTCCTGATCACTCAGGTGCTGCGACGACCTCGAGGACCCACGCAGTGCCGGAACGGCCCTGTCGGACGTCGGTCGATCAGGTGGTGCGGTTCAGCACCGACAGACCGCCACGGCCGTGGCCCCCGTAGAAGGAGAAGCCGCTGTTCGCCCCGTTCGCGGCGACCCGCGAGGTGTAGACCCCGTTGTCGGTGCCGAGCACGTAGAACCGGGTCTCCCCGTCGGCGTCGACAGAGACCGCCGGGCGGCCGAGGATCCGCCCGCCGAGCAGTGCGCTGCCTCCGCCGCTGAACGTGCGGAGCTGCCCGGTGCTGAAGTCGCGGCAGGCCAGCACCTTGACGTCCTCCGAGGCTCCGAGCGCCGCGCCGCACTGCCCGGCGTTGACCCGGGTCCACGGTCCGGCCTGGGTCCGGGTCCACGGGGAGCGGTCCAGGCCGACTCCGCTGTAGACCGGCTGGCCGCCGGCGCCGACGGAGACCGCCGCGCCGTGCAGCAGCTGGCCGCGCAGCGTGCTCCAGCCGCGAAGGACCGGGAGCGGTCCACCCGCAACCGTCGGCAGCGGGGTCTGGGACATCCACAGCGCACCGTCACGGCCTCGGCAGGCCACCGTCATGGTGTTGCCGGAGGCGACGGCCGACGGCCCGGTGCAGAACGTCGTGGTCGGACCGAGCCGCGCCCACGAGCGCTGCTCGCTCCGGATCCAGACGTTGTTGTCGGTGCCGAGACCCACGACGAAAGACTCGGCCGCCCCGCGCACGAGCGCCGGCGCGTCGATCAGCTGCCCGCCGCGCGGGGCCCAGCCACCGGGGGTGGTGTTGGAGTGGAACAGCTGCCGGTCCAGACCGGTCAGGGCCAGCTGGTCGAGGCGGCGGGGCGCCGGCGGGTCCGTCGGCTCGACCACGCCGGCGAGCGTCAGGGTCGCGAACGCGATCGCCCGGGTGTTGATCTCGAGAGCCTCGTCGTTGACGTTGGTGATGTCGTCCCCGGGGCTGTGGTAGTTCGGGTCGTAGGTCACGCCCGCCTGACCGCCGAACATCTCCTCCTCCTCCTCGGTCTTGACACCGTCGGCGCCGGTGAACAGACCGGACGCCGGGATGTCGGCGAGGATGAACGGCTGGTAGTCCGAGCGACCCGAGAACTCGGTGTCGACCCAGGGCTGCTCGATGCTGTCGAAGTAGTCGGTGAAGACCTGCTCCAGCTCCTCAGAGCCCTCCGGCACGGGGACCGGCGCCGTGTGCGTCGACTCGTCGGCGTCGTAGACGCCGATGATGTAGTTCGGCGAGCCGACCATGTCGAAGTTGAGGTAGCCCGAGATCTGGGCCAGCTCCTCCTCGCTCAGGCTGTCGACGTACTCGTAGGAGCCGATGAGGCCGGACTCCTCCGCACCCCACCAGGCGAAGCGCACGGCGTTCTGCGTCTCGCCGACGTCCATGAGCTCGCGGGCGACCTGCAGGATCGCCGCCGAGCCGGTGCCGTTGTCGTTGATGCCCGGCCCGTCGTGCACCGAGTCCAGGTGCGCGCCGAGCATCGTGACGTTGTCCTGGTCGCCGAAGGGCGTCTGCGCGATGAGGTTGAACGTCTCGTTCTCCCGGACGTCGACCTCGATGTCGAGGAAGGCCTCCTCGCCGTCGCGCTCCCGGAGCTGCGCCCCGGCCTCCTGGGTGACGCCTCCCACGGGCACACCCTCGGTCCGACCGCCGAGCGTGCCGTTCAGCGGACCTGGGCCGTTGTTGTGGATGACCGCGCCGACCGCACCTGCCGCGGTCGCGTTCTGCTGCTTGGTCCGGAAGGTGCAGGCGCCGCGGGAGATGACCACGATCGTGCCCTCGGCCTCGGCCGGGAAGTCGCTCGCGTTGCAGCCCAGCGACTCGTTGGCCTCGGTCGCGGGATCGTTCGGGAGGGCGAACAGCGGGGCGGTGACCGTGCCGGACGGGGAGTAGGACATCGCGATGATGTCGTACTCGTCTGCGTCTTCGCCGCCGCCGACGAGCAGCTGCTCACGCACCGTCTCGGACGACTCGTACTCGAACGGCTGGCGCTCGACGTCGTAGCCGGCGTCCTCGAGCATGTCCTGCACGTAGTCGCCGGAGGCGTCGTAGCCGGGCGTGCCGGAGGCGCGGTTGCCGTCGTGGGCGTCGGCGATCGCCTGGAAGGCGAGGAGATGCGCTGCCACCTCCTCCATGGAGATGCTCTCTGCGAAGTCCTCTGGGGTCGTGGTGGTCTGTGCGCTGGCGGCCGTGGCCATCAATGCCGACCCGGCGAGGGTGGCCGCCGCTGTGACGACGGCCAGCCCTGCGCGACGTGCGCGTGACGTCATGGAGTTTCCTCTCGACGAGCCGAAGCCGGCCGGTCGCCGGG
Source organism: Mycobacteriales bacterium (assembly GCA_035540755.1). Classification (GTDB taxonomy): domain Bacteria; phylum Actinomycetota; class Actinomycetes; order Mycobacteriales; family SCTD01; genus DATLGD01. The sequence goes on from DATLGD010000047.1 coordinate 5,307, forward strand.
CTGCGGGCGCTGGCAACCTATGGGCGCCGAAACATGTCTGTCTGCACCTGGTGCCCGACCGTCACAGTTGTCGCAGTTCCGTCACATAAGGGTGCGGTCGGTCGCTCCCGCGTGGCGGTCGCCTCCGTGACGATGGATCAGGTCGGCGAAACGCGGCAGGACCCCCCTTCCCCTCACGTCATGAGGCCGTTATGGTCCGTGGCCTCTCGGGGGAAGGCGGCCGACGTGCGACCTCTGGTGCTGCTCACGTGCCGGTTCTCGGTGGTCCTGCTGATGGCCGGAGCGGTACCGGCCACCACGGCTCACGCCGCGTCGGCGTCGGCGTCGGCGACGCAGTCAGGGGTCACCTCGGTGACCATGGTCAGCGAAGGCGAGTACGTCGGCGCCGGCCTGTCCCAGCTGTTCCATCCGGGAAACGGGTCGGTCACGGCAGCAGGCAGCGCCGGCGCCGTCTCGGTCTCGGTGTCCGGCGGCACGCACGGCAAGTCCTTCTCCCTGGAGTTCGCGGCGCCCCCCGGCGAGGCGCTGCAGGTCGGCACGTACACCGGCGTACAGCGCAGCGCGTTCCGCGAGGCGGGTCGGCCGGGTATCGACATCTCCGGCGACGGCCGTGGGTGCAACCGACAGGCCGGGCGCTTCACCGTGTTCGACATCGCGTTCGTCGGCGACACCCTCGACCGCCTGCACCTGGTCTACGAGCAGCACTGCGAGGGCGGCGAGGCGGCGCTGTTCGGCGAGGTCCGCTGGCGGGCCGCCGGGGGCGATGCCCAGGCGCTCGTCGCACCCGGTGTGATCGCCTGGCCGGACGAGTACCCCGGGGTCCGGGGTCGCCCGGTGCCGGTGACGATCGTCAACACCTCCGCGCTGGCGATCACCGTCGGAACGCCGCGCATCACCGGTCCCGGGTCAGACAGCTTCATCGTCGCGAGCAACGCGTGCACGTCCCCCGTCGCCGCCGGGAGCTCGTGCACCGTCCACGCGCGCTTCCAGCCCACGGCTGCCGGCGACCGCCGGGCGACGCTGGAGATCCCGGCCGACTCCTCCCGGACGACGTGGACGGTCGGGTTGCAGGGCGCCGGCGAGACCGGTCACACGTCCTGGCAGATGCGAGGCGATGCCGGCGACTACATCAGCGGCGGCCGCTCCTACTCGTGGACGCCGGCGAACGCCACCATCAGCGGGTACGGGGCGGAGAGCTTCGTCAGCATCGGCGTCCAGGGCGCAGAGGGCAACTGGTTCACCGCGGAGTTCGCTCCCGGGCGCAACGACGTCCTGCTGCCGGGGGTCACCTACGAGGGCGCGCGGCGGTACCCGTTCCACAGCCCGGCGCCAGGCCTGACCATCTCCGGATCCGGCCGAGGCTGCAACACCTCGACCGGGCGGTTCACCGTCCACGAGATCGTCCACGGGCCGTACGGGCTGGAGGCGTTCTCCGCGACGTTCGAGCAGCACTGCGAAGGAGGTGTTCCGGCGCTCTACGGATCGATCGCGCTGCGCGCCGCCTCGCCGGCCCAGCCGGTGCCCGGTGGCACTGCGCCGCCCGCGCCCAAGCGCGTCGACATCGTCACGGTGACGGGCACCGACGGGCAGCTGTGGGTCCGGGACACCGACCGCCTCGGGTGGAGGCCGTACGGCGGTCGGCTGGTCGGCGCACCGGCCTTCGCATGGGGCTACTACGACGACTACTTCATCGGCGTCGGCGCCGACGAGAACGTCTGGATCCGCAGCTGGGACCAGCCGTGGCGACCGCTCGGCCCGCGCGGCACCCGGTGCTCGGGGGCGTCGGCCGCGGTGTCGCACACGACCCTGGCGGTGGCCTGCCGCGGCGCCGACGGGGCCGTCTGGGTCGGCAAGACCACCACCGCCGACGGGCGGCTCCCGCAGCTGTCGCGCTGGCAGTCCTACGGCGGCAGGACCAAGCACGGCGTCTCCGTCGCAGACGTGTCCGAGGCCGAGGGCGTGGCGGCCTTCGTCTACCTCGGCGTCGGGCTCGACGACCGGCCCTGGTACCGCACGGACAGCCCGGGCTGGGCGCAGCTGTCGCGGTCGGCGTGCGGTGACACGCTCGCCACGTCCACGTACTTCAACGCCGTGGCCTGCCGCAACCTCGGCGACGAGCGGCTGAAGACCTTCCACGGACCCTCAGGCACCGACGGCGCCCTCGTCGACGGGCGCGTGGTGGGGCGACCGGGGGTCAGCGTCGACCCCGACGGCTTGACCCGCTACTACGTCCTCGGCGTGGACCGGTCGATCTGGGTCGCCACCCAGCAGGCCGACGGAAGGCTCGGCCCGTTCAGGCCCTTCGGCGGCGCAGGCGTGGGCGGCATCTCCGTGCACAGCGTCACCGGGTACGACCAGTCCAGCTCGAGCGCGGACCGGTCGGC
>DATLGD010000048.1:0-3910 GCA_035540755.1 Mycobacteriales bacterium
CACCTCCATGGACGCCCCGGTCGGCCGCGGCATCGGCAACGCGCTCGAGGTCGCGGAGGCGGTCGAGGTCCTCGGCGGCGGCGGCCCGGCCGACCTGGTCGAGGTGTGCCTTGCCGTCGCCCGCGAGATGCTCGCGCTCGGTGGCCGCCACGACGCCGACCCGTCCGCGGCGCTGTCCGACGGCAGCGCCCGCGCCGTGTGGGACGCGATGGTCCGGGCGCAGGGCGGCGACCCCGACGCCCCCCTCCCCCGGGCCCGGCACGTCGAGCACGTGCTCGCCCCCGCGGGCGGCACGGTCGCGCGGCTCGACGCCCGCGCCGTCGGCACCGCGGCCTGGCTGCTCGGCGCCGGACGCGCCCGCAAGGAGGACGACGTCTCGCCGTCCGCCGGCGTCCGGGTCCTGGTGCAGCCCGGCAAGCAGGTCGCGGCCGGGGCCGCGGTGCTCGAGCTGCACGCCGACGATCCCGACCGGCTCGCCGGGGGGCTGGAGGCGCTCGAGGGCAGCTTCGACGTCACTGACGTGCCGGTCGCGACGACGCCGCTCGTGCTCGCGAGAATCGGTCCCGAGGAGGTCCCAGGTGCCTGAGCTGGTCAGCGGTCCCGTCCGCGTGCCCGTGCCGGGCGGCAAGCTCATCGACGAGTACGTCGGCCGGGCGAGCACCGGCAGCGAGGCCGTGTCGGTGGCGCACATGCGCTCCCCGGCCGGCTGGGAGGAGCCGGCCCAGCGGCCGGAGTTCGACGAGGTGACCCTCGTGCTCGCCGGGGCCGTGCACGTCGAGCACGACGGCGGCGTGCTCGAGGTCGGCGCCGGTCAGGCCGTGCTCACCCGGGCCGGCGAGCGCGTGCGCTACACGACGCCGGGCGGCGCGGAGTACGTCGCGGTGTGCCTGCCGGCCTTCTCCCCCGACACCGTGAACCGGGAGGAGTAGGCGTGCTCACCGACCAGCAGCGCGCCGACTACGACCGGGACGGCTTCCTCGTCCTGCCCGGGGTCGTCGACCGCGAGCAGTGCGCCCGGCTGGTGGAGCGCGCGGCGCAGATCGCCGCCGAGGCGCCGGCCGAGAAGTCGGTGTTCACCACGACGGAGCAGGAGCGGGTCTCCGACGAGCGGTTCCTGTCCAGCGGCCCGCGGGTCACCTGCTTCACCGAGCCCGACGGCGTCACGCTGGCCAAGATCGGGCATGCGCTGCACGACCTGGACCCGGTCTTCGCCGAGTTCTCGCGGCAACCTGCCTTCGCCGAGGTGGCCGGCGACGTCGGGCTGTCGGCTCCGCTGCTCCTGCAGTCGATGTACCTGTGCAAGGCGGCCCGCTCCGGCGGTGAGGTCGGCAGCCACCAGGACGCGACGTTCCTCTACACGGACCCGGTCACCGTCACCGGCCTGTGGGTCGCCCTCGAGGACGCCACGGTCGACAACGGGTGCCTGTGGGCGCTGCCCGGCGGGCACCGCACCGTGCCGCTCGAGAAGCGCTTCGTCCGGCTCGGCGGCGACGCCGACGGCACGTCCTTCGTGCCCGTCGCCGACGGGCCCGTGGCCGTGCCGGACGACGGGTGGGTCCCGCTCGAGGCCGAGACCGGCACGCTGGTCGTGCTGCACGGCCTGCTCCCGCACCGCAGCAGCCCGAACACCAGCCCCCGCTCGCGCGCCGCCTACTCGCTGCACCTGGTCGAGGCGGGCGCGCACTACCCGGCCGACAACTGGCTGCAGCGGCCGGCGGACCTGCCGGCCCGCGGCTTCGACGTCCCCGCATGACCCCCTTCCCTGACCTGCGAGGAGCCCCCGCATGAGCCGCCCGTCGCTCGACGACCTCCGCCGCGCCCCGAAGGTGCTGCTGCACGACCACCTCGACGGCGGGCTGCGCCCCGCCACCGTCGTGGAGCTGGCCGCGCAGACCGGCTACGCCGACCTGCCCACCACCGACGTCGAGGCGCTCGGCCGGTGGTTCGTCGACAACGCGAACGCCGGTGACCTGCCCCGCTACCTGTCCACGTTCCGGCACACCGTCGGCGTCATGCAGTCCGAGGAGGCACTCGTCCGCGTCGCGCGGGAGTGCGCCGAGGACCTGGCCGCCGACGGCGTCGTCTACGCCGAGGTGCGGTTCGCCCCCGAGCTGCACACCGACGGCGGCCTGGCGCTGCCGCAGGTGGTCGAGGCGGTGCTGGAGGGGTTCCGCCAGGGCCAGGAGTCGACCGGCACCATCCGGGTGGGCACGCTGCTCACCGCGATGCGGCACGCGGCCCGCTCGCTGGAGATCGCCGAGCTGGCGGTCGCGTTCCGCGACCGCGAGGTCGTCGGCTTCGACATCGCCGGCGCCGAGGCGGGGTACCCGCCGAGCCGGCACCTGGACGCCTTCCAGCACATCCAGCGCTCCAACGGGCACTTCACCATCCACGCCGGCGAGGCGTTCGGGCTGCCGTCGATCTGGGAGGCGCTGCAGTGGTGCAACGCCGACCGCCTCGGCCACGGCGTCCGCATCGTGGACGACATCACCGTCGGCGACGACGGCGCGGTGACGTTGGGTCCGCTGGCGTCGTACGTGCGCGACAAGCGCATCCCGCTCGAGATGTGCCCGACCTCGAACGTCCAGACCGGTGCCGCGCCGTCGATCGCCGAGCACCCGATCGGGCTGCTGCGCAAGCTCGCCTTCCGGGTCACGCTCAACACCGACAACCGGCTGATGAGCGGTGTCTCCATGACCTCCGAGATGGCCGAGCTGGTCGAGGCGTTCGACTACGGCTGGGAGGACCTGCGCTGGCTGACCGTGAACGCCATGAAGTCGGCGTTCATCCCCTTCGACGAGCGCCTCGCACTCATCGAGGGCACCATCAAGCCCGGCTACGCGACGCTCGCTGCCGGCGTCGCCTGAGCCGACCGCTCGTCGTCACGTCTGCTGGGCAGCCGCCGGACCGACCGGCTCGCACACCTCGCGGATGCGGGCGACCGCGAGGTCGATGACCAGCCGCACGCCCGGAGACAGCACCGCGTCGCGCCGGTGCACCACCGCGATGCTGTCGTAGAGCCGGGGGCGCAGCGACACCGAGCGCACGTGCGGCGCCAGCCGCGGCCCGAGCTCCTGCAGGACGCCGCTCGGCACCACCGAGTCCGCCAGGCCGCGGCCGACCAGCTCGACGACGGTCTCGACGTCCTCCACCTCGATGCGGGTCTGCAGCGCACGACCGGTCTGCTGCACGGCCCGGCTGATCTGCACCCGCGCGGCGTCCCGGTCGCGCCAGGTCGTCTCGGGCAGCACGAGCGGGGCGTCGGCGAGGGCGCGTGGGGTGACCGGGCTGCGCAGCCGTTCCGGGTCGCTGCTGATGTAGACCAGCTCCTCCCGGGCCACCGGGGTGACGGCGAGGCCGTCGTCGGCCACGGGCAGCGCCACCATCGCCGCCTCGAGCCGGCCGCGGCGCAGCTCCTCGAGCACCTCGGTGGAGTGCTGGCCGACGAGCTCCATGCGCAGGCCCGGGTGGCGCTCCAGCACGTCGGCGACCAGGGACGCCCCGAGGTAGAGGCGGGCCGTGCCGAAGATGCCGAACCGCACCGTGCCGGTCTGCAGTGAGCGGACTGCCGCCACTGCCCTTGCGGCCTCGTCCGCCGCCGCCAGGGTCCGCTCGGCATGCGGACGCAGCGCCTCGGCCGCCTCGGTCGGTACGACCCCGCGGCCGGCCCGGGCGAACAGGACCGCGCCGACGCTGCGCTCCAGCAGCCGTACCTGCTCCGACAGCGACGGCTGCGCGTAGCCGAGCTCGGCGGCCGCCGCGGTGAAGGAGCGGTGCTCGTAGGCCGCGACGAAGCACCTCAGCTGATGCAGTGACAACAAGGTTCCGCCTATGTCTCGGCAAGGAAACAGAGGCTACCTCGATCGGCTACCCCTGGGTAGCGTCATGGACGTGCCGGGACCGCCGGCCC